>CAZNFB010000170.1:0-6134 GCA_964572105.1 uncultured Desulfobacteraceae bacterium | reverse complement strand
GATGGGTCAAAAGACAAGCTATTTCGTTCAACTTATAAAATTTTCGTTCCTAAGCCCCATTATCCTATTAATGCAGATAAGGCTGTTTCAGGCCACCTGAAGGTTCCATACCCTCCGACTCAAAAAGACCGGTATCACTAACAGCTACTTTTTTTCTTTCTGCCCGCCGTGAAATGGAGAGGTTGATAAGTTCGTAAAGATCAACAATAAGGGATATACTCCCATCTCCAAGGATTGTTGCCCCTGAAAAACCGCTGTTTTCCTGGAGATAGTCGGCAAGGGGCTTAATAACCACCTCTTCCTGGCCTATTAGGGCATCAACCACAAGACCCATCTGTTTCATACCGGTATTTATTACCACAACAAAAATATCACCCTGACCAATCGACTCGACCTTCATATTAAATATATCGGCAAGGCGAAGAAGAGGAAGAACAGTCTCCCTGAAGTGAATAACCTCAACCCCTTCAATAACCGCTATTTCAGATTCAGCAACCTTCAGGGTTTCTTCAACCGAAGCAAGGGGAATGGTAAAGATCTCTTTTCCCAGCCGCACAAGCAATCCTTTAATAATTGCCAGGGTCAGGGGAAGTTTTATTCTTATACTGGTCCCCTTTCCAAAAATAGAATCTATTTCAATTATTCCGTTTAGCTTTTCAATATTTTTCTTAACAACATCCATCCCAACACCCCTGCCTGAGGTTTTAGTTATTTTTTCCGAAGTTGAAAAACCTGGCAGCATCACCAGCTCATAAAGACCTTTTTCAGAGATTGTTTCAAGCTCCTTACCGGAATAGATTCCATTTTTCAAAGCAACATTTTTTATCTGGTCCAAATCTATACCAAAACCGTCATCGGAAATTGTAATTACCACGTGATTACCTTCATGATATGCTTCAAGAATAATCCTTCCTGCTTCTTCTTTTTTTGCAGCTTTCCGTTGGGAAACAGCTTCAATCCCATGATCCACCGCATTTCTGATAATATGGACAAGGGGATCTGCAATCTCCTGAATAACCATTTTATCAAGCTCTGTTTCTTCGCCTTTTACAACAAGGTTTACTTTTTTATCAGTCCCATGGGTGAGATCCCTTATGAGCCTCGGGTAACGGTTAAAAAGCTGCGCAACGGGAAGCATTCTTATTTTCATAACCCCTTCCTGGAGTTCATTTGTAACTCTTCCCAATACGACATTTGACTCATTAAGCCTTAAAACAAGGCTTTTAAATTCTTTTAAGTCATTTGTCGCCACACTCCCATTTTCCTGCATCCGCTGTAAAAATTCGGTCATTTCAAATTGAAATTGAGAAAATGAAGCACGATTTACAACAAGCTCTCCAACCTGATTAATAAGTGTATCTATTTTTTCTGCACCGATTCGTACACTCTGGCTGATTACTTTTCTCACAGGTATATCGTTTCCATAGGGAGAAGAGCTGGTTGCCATGCTCCCTTTATCAGATAAAGCAGAGTCTATTTTCTTATTTTTTTCAGGAAAAAGAGAAGCATTCTGCAAAATACTATCCCCCATGGCAGAATCCAGGATTCCATCTTCAGATATTAGTTTCTCTCCTTTTCCAATGGTTACAGAGGCTTCCTTGTTCCCAGCAGCCAAACCCTCTGCAGCCAGACTCCCTGATGTTTCCTCATTTTTCGCATCCGGATCTCCTTGAGGTGATTCCATGAGCATCTCTTCCATTTCCGCACTTACAGCCTCCATCGCAGGATCATCACAAAAAACTTCATTTCCACTTATTTCGCCCTCCTGGTGAGGAACTTCAAAGGCCATGTCCAGTTCTTCAAAGAGACCTGTGGAATTTTCCTGCTCCACCTCTTTTGTCATATTTTCTTTTATTGATGCTTTTAGAATATCTTCCCGCAAATCTTCATGCTCCAGTTCAAAAACCGATTCCGTTTTTTTTAATTCTCCATTCTCTTTTTCATCAATTCCAAGTCCCTGCAGAGCGCCATCCATTTCCAGGGAATCATCATCTTCAAGAAAAATATCAGCAAATCCACCTGATTTCTCTTCAAATTCTTTCCTATACTCCGGAAACATACCTATTATACCATTGATATGCCTGTTCCCTGATTCAATCAGTTCCAAAGCAGAAATTCCATCTTCCATGAAAGCCTCTTCCTGATATTTTTCTATTTCAACAATCCAGTTTTCAAATAAACCGGTAAGTTCCTTAAAATCCATATAATTTGCAGATGAACGCAGACTGTTAATAGCATCAAGGCAGGTAATTACTGCTGCAGAATCATTCTCAGAGACCATTAATGCCTTAAATCCTGATCTTATTTTAAAGATCCCCTCCACAAGATGTTCCTTGAAAATCGTAAACAATTCATCATCTGTATCTTCTTCATAATCAAAATTTGTCAGGTCTTCCTGTATTATCTTTTCCCCAGCCCTGTTTTGCCCGGGTTGAAGTGCTCCTGATTTATCCTCCAGCTCTTCCCTGTGCCCATGGAACATATTCACTATCCTGTCCATATATCTGGTAGCAGATTCAATCAAAGATGAAACACCTGCCCCGGATTCCTGATATTTTTTTATTTCAGCAATCCAGTTTTCATATAAACTGACAAGTTCCCTGAAATCCATATAATTTGCCGATGAACGTAAACTGTTAATAGTATCAAGACAGGTGATTACTGCTTCAGAATCATTTCCAGAGGCCATTAAAGCCTTTAACTCTGTTCTTATTTTAAAAATTTCCGTAACAAGATGTTCCATGAAAATCGCAAAGAGTTCGTCATCGGTCTCTTCTTCATAATCAAAAGTTTCCAGCTGATCAGCCGATGCATCTCTATTTTCAAAGGAAGTCTCCGGATTATCATCAGGGTCTGGATTAACAGGATTTTCCCCTATAACAGTATCCTCAACATTAACCGATTTCCCTAAAACGCCATCTATCCTAGCTAAAAGGTCATCAATGGGGGTATTTTCCTTTTCATTCCCCTGTAAATCATTTATAAGCAAAACCATTCGATCCTTGGACTCCATCAAAATTTCAACAATCTCTTGATTTAAATTTTTCCCTGCCCCCCTTAATATTTCAAGGAGATTCTCCAGAGCGTGGGAGAGATTTGCAATATATTCAAATCCCATATATTCCGCAGAACCTTTAATGCTGTGAGCAGACCTGAATATCTCATTTAACACCTCGGGGTTATCATCTAAAGATTCTAAACGGAGAAGATTTTGTTCCATCTCTTCAAGGTGTTCCTCTGATTCTGCGATAAAGTCATTTAAAAGTGATCTGTCTGCCATGCTTTTCTCCTTGTAACAAGACCAATCAATTTTTTAATCCCATGGAACACTATTCATTGTCAGGACTGAGCTATGGTGAAATTTGAAAAACTCTGGCTGTTTGAGCGCAGCGAGTTTCAGAGATTTTTAAATTTTATTATAGCTCAGTTGATTGCTGAAATTATTCATCTGTCGGTCCATATAATAGTGCCCGTCTTTATTAAAATATTACCCTAAAACCTCCCCGATACTCAAAAATATCATCTGAAGGCCGGCAAGAATCACAAAAAATGAAAAAACAAGTTTTAAAAATCTGTGGCTGATCAATTTTGATAAGAGAGGCCCGATTCTGCCTCCGAGAATAACACCGGTCATGGTATATAAACCCACATCCCAACGAATCTGACCTTCCCAAATATTTATAGAAGTAGCAAGCCATCCCACGGCACCTTCAACTACAACCGTTGTTGCAATCGCCCTGTGGATTTCTATCTTTAAAAGACGCTCCAGCACCGGCATTAATGTTTCAGCAGTTCCTATGGAAGTAACACCGCTGGAAATACCTCCAAAAAATGGAATCCAGCAAAAGGGAACAATCTCTTCAACAACCAGATTGGAATTAGTATTAATAGTTTTATCCCTAAGAGAAAAAAGCATCCACAGGGCGCACAGAATAACAACAACTCCAAAAAACAACTTTGGATATACCGGATTTACCACCTGAACAATATAAAGCCCTGTAATTAACCCGGGAAAACTGATAATAATAAGGGGGAAAGCTATCTCAAATTCCACCTGTTTTTGTCGTGTATATGAAACCATCGCCGAAGTCATACCACAAAGTTCAGTTACCATTCCTGTGCCCACAGCCTCAGGAATGCTCATATCCAGCAGATGAACAAAAATAGGAAATAATAATATGCCTCCGCCAAAACCACTGCCGGTTGCAACAGATGCAATTACCAAAGAGACAGGGAGCATAAACCAGTACTCTGTCATCAACCCTCCATGTCACTGCTGTCCGAAGCAACAACCTCCCCCTGCTCAAACCGGATATTATAGAAATCAAAAGTTTTGACCATATTCTTCATCTCTTCAACATCCTGTTTTACAATATGAATTTTTTCTTTTACCCCCTCGGGCAAACCTGTACCATCACCTGAATCAACCACCTCTGTTATATGCTGAAGAAGAATGGAATCCTGTTTTGTATGATTCCACACATGGAGAAGAACCTCCTGCAAATTTACGGCAAGATCATTTATAAGTTCTCCTATCTTCCCGATTTCATCCAGAGTCCTCACGGGAACTGTTTCATCAAGATGGCCATCTGCCATTCTTCTGGCAGCTTCCCCTATGTCATCAAGGGGATCTACTATGTTACGGACAAACAGAAACATGGTTGCAATGGTGCATAAAAAAACAAGAAACATTATAAGAACCATCCTTTTCTGCAGATCCCTGTGAACCTGAGCCACCTTTTGAGCTACATTTTTTTCATCATAACCGATTTTAAGTTCATGGCTGATGTTCTTTGTAATTTTCATGTGCAAACGGGGGCTTCCTATTTCAAATATAAACTGAACTCCTATGGAAAAAGTAACAAAAATAATTAAAAAAAAATATATTATAAGTTTCTTGCGAAGGTTTGAAAACCTGAATCGCGAAGCGATTTTTGTTATCTGATCCTTAATAATCCGCTGAGGGTTCCTTCTTTCGACCCCGCTCCAGTGGTCATGATCTTTAAAAATTTTCATTAAACAAAAATATCCGAATAGGTTAAAACCGTTTAATAATTTCAATGATCTCTTTAACCCTTTGCTTACTCACATATCCCAATGCACCAGATTTCAAAGCATCTTTTTTGTACTTTTTCTCATCCAGATTAGAAACAAAAATAATTCTGGCATTTTGATCAAGGTCGAGTATATTTTGTGTTGCCGTAAAACCGTCCATTACCCGCATTGTAACATCCATGGTCACAACATCAGGTTTAAGTATTTTATACAGAGCCACACCCTCTTCACCATTTTTTGCAACACCCACAATATCATGCCCTTCCTTTTCAAGAACATCCCTGATCATATGCCTCATCATTGAAGAGTCATCAACTATTAGAATCCGTTTGCCCATAATTTAACACCTTAGTTTAAAGACCCTTTGGCCATCAATTATAAAGATTCTGCCATCTCAATTCCAGACGCCTCTCCACCTGCGGTGCCTCCTGTTTTATACAAGGTTTTCAGCTTCCTGATTTCATCTACTTGTAAAATTCTACTGAAATCAAGAAGAATAACAAGGGAATTTTCAATATTACACACGCCCTGAATATACTGGCTGTCAAGCCCTGCAAGAACAATATCAGGGGGCGGTTCAATGGCGTCTTCGGGAACCTTGAGTACCTTTGTAACAGAATCGGCCAAAAACCCGGTAATTTTATTGTCAACATTCACTATTATTATTCTGCTGTTTGCTTTATCCGAATCATTCGGCAAAGGTAATTTTAATCTTCTCCTCAGCTCAATTACAGGTAAGACTTTCCCCCTTAAATTTATTACCCCTTCAATGAATTCAGGAGAATTGGGAAGATTTGTTATTGTCGGAGTTCTAATAATCTCCTGAACCATGAGAATATCTAAGGCAAATTTATCTGCACCTATTACAAAACCCACCAACTGCTTGATTTTAGATTTTTTTTCTGATGGAACGGAATTTTCAAATTCCATGAAAGTTTCCATATCATCATCTCCCTTGCACACCAGTAAAGTTATGATTTTTTATACAATTAATTTTAAAATGCACCACTTTAATGTAAAAAGACTAAAGAGACCCAGTAGTGTCCGGTTAGAAAATTGATAAAAAGAAAATACGGAAA
>CAZNFB010000169.1:0-6149 GCA_964572105.1 uncultured Desulfobacteraceae bacterium | reverse complement strand
GGGCCAAAATCCTGCGCTATTTCTGCTCAACTTATTTCATCTCCGTTCCTAAATTTCATACGGCCGGATGTTAGAACTGAGCTATGGTAAAACTTAAAAAACGCTGACTGTTTGAGCGTAGCGAGTTCCAGAGGTTTCTAAACTTTATGATAGCTCAGTCTATTGCTGAAATTATTGTAACTATTCAGCTAACATGTACGGCAGCAGGTATAATCTGATTAAACCCAGTGACCTTCAACATTTGCCCCGTCGGTTTCTTTGAGTTTGCCGTTTTTATATAATGATACTGCCTCGCTCACCGTTCCTTTATTCCCAACAATAATTTTGATGTTTGCTTCTTTTAAGACCTTAAAAGCCTTTGGTCCACAGTTGCCGGTGATGACAGCGACCACATTGTTGTTGACGATTATTTTTCCGGCCTGTATTCCTGCTCCCTGGGGAAGGTTAATATTTTGTTTGTTTTCAACAACTTCATACTCCATGGTGTCTGGATCTACGATAATAAAATATTTTGCTCTTCCAAAACGAGGATCGATTTCCGAGTTAAGGCTTTTGCCTGATGATGTGACTGCTATCCTCATAATTTTAATCTCCTTAGTATTAATATAACCCTCCATCTTTGCTGGAGGAAAATTTAACTTAAGCTATCCTTTGTCATAGTTGAGTTATGGTGAAATTATAACCAAGTCCGAAACTTAATTATCTGAACATCTATAGCCTAGGAGGCTGTCCGAAAATGCCCTTTTTCCCAAACTCTGCGTTATGCTTAAAAAATTATCCTCGAAATATCAACTATATGTCTGCGGTAATTTTTTGTGCAAGCCTCCTATAAGGGCTTTGACCCTGCCGAATTCCGATCCCAATATAATCTTTTCCAGGTTTGTTTTATTCTGCTTGCAACCTTTCGAGGTATAATGTCCATCCACCAATAAAGACCATTTGACGGATGGACATTATTTATAAAGCTTTTTCCAGCACCTCTATCCTTTTATTAATTTCACCGAGAGCAGATGTCAAATTATTTGCTTCGGCTTTGAGAATATTAAGATCGCTTGTTTCATCAAGTGGATAAGGTTGATCATAAACAGGGCTGTTGTTTCCGTAATTTCTGCCGAAACCCCGTCTTCCAAAGGAATCAGAGCCGAAACCGCGCCTGAACCCCAAGCCTCTGCCGTAATTAAATCCTCTATTAGGCATAGTTCCATATCCAGAATTGCAATAACCTCTTCCACCTCCGGTCATGGAACCGCCTCCCATGGGTCCTCTTCCATCTAAACCAGGCATCTAAATCACCTCCTTTTAAAAATTATTTTATTTAACTGCATTACCGGTTTCCGCGTCCCTGACCTGAAGAACCGCGCCCTTTACCTCTGCCCAGCCCTGATCCATTGCCTCTTTTTACCTGAGAATCGTTTCTTTGGCTGCAGCCTCCTCTGCCTCTGCCTGTATTTGCCCCCTGCCCTGCCGGGCCTGTCTTATCACCTCTTGGCATATAAACTCACCTCCTTCCTTTTCCTCTTTTCCTGTGTCTCATATGAAGCCCGTGCGTTTCATATGTCCCTCCGCCAATATTTAGCGCTTTCCCTGTTACGAGTGCATCGGAAACAATACCACGGGCTTCCCCCAAAATTCTCCCATATGTCTGACGTGAAATCTTCATTATTTTTGCAGCTGTTCCTTGATCAAGATGTTCAAAATCGCTAAGCCGTATCGCTTCGAGTCCTTCCACAGACAGAACGACCTCACCAGTCTGCGGCATTCCCTCAGGCACAAAACGATTTATAGATGGATATCCTGCTACAAATCTCATTTTTTTTGGTCTTGGCATAATCCTTCCTTATATGATATAGTCTTTTGACTATAACATAAACCTTGAGCAGCCTACTGTCAAGAGTAAATTTGGTCAAATGATCAAAATAAATTATTCTTCTGCGCATATCATAAAAAAATATCTTGACAACATGCAAAAAAGGTTCTATTTTTATAAATAATGAGTATATGCTCATAAAATTAACTAAACCTCTACTTTTAAAAACAGATTTTTGCTCGACAATGAAGATAAAATTTTTGTAATTATAGTCAGACGTGAATTAAAATGATGATGAAAAAAAATATAGAAAATGCATTACGGAAAATAAACACTCCAGGTTCAGATATGGATATTGTCCGTAAGAAATTGGTAAATGACATTTCTGTTTCTGATGATGGAAGGGTAAGTTTTATTTTTAAACCCCTTTCTCCAATTTGTCCGAAAGCATTCAAACTCGCTTCAGATATTAAAAAAACAGTAAAAAAAGTAGAAGGGGTCAGGTCGGTGGACATTAAAGTGGTGGAGTACCAAAGAGCAGATGAGCTGATGGGTATATTAAATGATGATTAACAAAATAAGGCCTGGTTCTAATTTCAGCAATAACTGAGTTATAGATATTCATATACACAATTAATTAGACACGGCTGTAGCAAGGAGATAATACAATGAAAATTGCTGTAAGTTCATCAGGAAATAATCTTGATTCACAGATAGATCCACGCTTTGGGAGATGCACGTATCTTGTGATCGTAGAGACCGATGATATGAGTTTCGAGGTTTTTGAAAATGAGAATATTGCGTTAACCGGCGGTGCAGGGATACAAACGGCAAGTTTCGTCGCCTCTAAAGGTTCTAAAGTAGTAATCACCGGCAATTGCGGCCCCAAAGCAACGGATGCCCTCTCCGCTGCTGAAATAAAAATTATTACAGGGCAGTCAGGAATAATAAAAAATGTAGTGGAAAAGTTTAAAAACGGCAATCTTGTTCCGCTTGAAGACTCTGCACCCTCCACGAAACCGGATGCATCTCCAAAAGTTGCTATAGCAAAAGATCAAGGCCAGCAAGCTTCTGGAGGTATGGGCATGGGCGGTGGCGGCAGATGTATGGGTGGTGGAGGTGGTGGTAGAGGAAAGAGCGGCGGTGGTAGAGGTATGGGTGGAGGTGGCGGTATGGGCATGGGTGGCGGCAGAGGTATGGGCGGTGGCGGCGGTGCAAAAATGGAAGGGGGATACGAAACAGGTATGCCCGGACAGGATGTTTTATTTCAAAAAAATGACGGCGTTTTATCCAGGGAAGACGAATTAAAGCTTCTAAAACAGCAGTCCGAAGATCTTGGAAAGCATATGGAAGAAATTGAATCAAGGATAAAAGATTTAAAATAAAATTATGAAAGTGGGGTCTGTGTGGATACCCGCACCACTGTTTATTGCTCTACAAATTTATGAATTGATTAAGATTTTTCAGCTTATCGGCGGGTTAATCTTTCTAAGCTGCAAAATTATAGATATAATAGCTGATGGCTAAAATTTAGCCGCACAGGTTGATACTTTTTTAAAAAATATTAATTTTTACTATAGATTGTCAGATAATTACCCGATTTTAAAATTTGGCATAAAGCCAGAGGGAGGGAAGCGTATTGTAATACGCAGGCGACCGATAACGGCGTGAAATTATTTATGTGACGGTCTATAAAAGTCAGGATACTATGGGGCGACTCAAAAAGAACCGAATCGTCAAATTTAATCCGAACGTCAACTATTTTAAACCCAGGGGTATTCCGATGTTCAAGCTTGAAGAGGTTAACCTCACTATTGATGAACGGGAAGCTATAAGGTTAGCCGATTTACTTGGCTTGTCTCATGAAGAAGCAGGACGGCAGATGGAAGTTTCGAGAGCAACTTTCGGGCGTATAGTTCAGCGTGCACGACAAGCAGTTGCCGATGCTATGATAAACGGGAAAGCGATTAAAGTTGAGGGCGGAAATTATAATATTGTCGATGAAACAGGAAAGTCTATATGTCACAAATGCAATAATGTCTTGAATGAGTCCCACGACAGTACAGGTAAGCCGGGAGAGTGCCGGTTATGCCTGAGTGAGAACGTTCAGCGAAATTAAGGAAAGAAATAATGCTAATAACTATTGCAAGCGGTAAAGGTGGGACAGGAAAAACTACTGTGGCAACAAATCTTGCCGCATCTTTGGATCGTAACGTTAAACTTCTCGACTGCGATGTTGAAGAGCCGAATGTACATATTTTTTTAAATCCGGAACTTGTTGAACATAAAAAAATTACGACTATGGTGCCTGAAGTCGATATGGCATTATGTAATAAATGTGGTGAGTGTGAAGAGATATGCCAGTTTTCCGCCATTACCCTCATAGGTAAAACCGTAATGACATTTCCGGAAATGTGTCATAGCTGTAAAGGTTGCGTTATGGTATGCCCGGTGGGCGCTGTAAAAGAATCATCAAGAGAACTTGGGGAGATAGTAACGGGGAGTTACGGCCAGATCGATCTTTTTTTTGGAAGGTTACGTGTGGGTGAGGCCATGTCACCCCCCTTGATTGAAAAGGTAAAGGAAAATATCGATAAGGAGTCGATAAATATCATAGATGCACCACCAGGCACATCTTGTCCCGTCATAGCCGCGCTTAAAGGTGCCGATTTTGTTCTTCTTGTTACTGAACCGACCCCCTTTGGTCTTAACGATCTTGTGCTGGCAGTTGAAGCTGTCCGCTCCATGGGGATAGATTGCGGAATCGTCATTAACAGGTGCGATACTGGAGACGGCAGGACTAAAAAATATGCCGAGCAGGAAGGTATTCCAATTCTGATGGAGATACCTGACAAACGTGAAATAGCCGAAGCGTATTCAAAAGGTATTATGATGATAGACGCATTTCCTGATATGAAGGAGGCGTTTAGAACATTGTATTCAAAAATAGAAAAATTAATAATTTAAAAGTTTTCGGGTAATTACTTTTTCAAGAAAAAATTTGCTTGAAATGAGTTATAACTCGGAAAGGAATTTGAGAGCTATGAAGGAACTGGTCATAATAAGCGGCAAGGGCGGTACCGGCAAAACAAGCATAGTTGCTTCTTTTGCATTTCTTGCAGAAAATAAAACATTGGTTGATGCGGACGTAGATGCAGCAGATCTTTTTCTTGTAATCTCGGGTTCAAAAAGAAAAACCGAGGATTTTAAAGGGGGGCATATAGCTCAGATAGATCCTGAGAAATGCACCGGTTGCGGTGAATGCACGGAACGCTGCCAGTTTAATGCAATAAGTGACGATTTTGTTGTAAACGAAATAGCTTGTGAAGGATGCAGCGTCTGTGTACATTTTTGTCCAGTTGATGCGATAAATTTTCCACAGAGAACATGCGGCCAATGGTATGTTTCTGATACGCAGCACGGTACAATGCTGCATGCCAGACTAGGAATAGCAGAGGAAAATTCCGGCCTGCTTGTCAGCCTGTTGAGGAAAGAGGCCAGGGAAATATCTGAAAAACAGGGAGTCGAAAATATCATCATTGACGGCCCCCCCGGTATAGGCTGTCCGGTTATTGCGTCCATAACCGGTGCGGATGCTGTTTTGATTATTACGGAACCGACCTTGTCGGGCATTCATGATATGAAACGGGTTAAGGAACTTGCCGATTTCATGAAGGTTCCTTCAATGGTATGTGTCAATAAATATGATATAAATCTGGATATGACCTTGCGGATCGAATCCTTTGCAAAAAAAAGCGGGATGAAGTCGGCTGGGAGAATTCCTTATGACAAGGATGTTACTTCAGCCATGGTTGCTCAAAAAAGCCTGGTTGAATTTTCCCAGGGAAATGGTGCGGAAGCGATGCGTGAGGTTTGGGGAGAGGTTAGCACCTTTCTTTCAGATCTTTAGGAACGAAAATTACAGTTCTGTTATACATTTGGAATCCGGGATTCCGCCATAGATTCCACATAAATATAATATATACTTTTACAGGGAGGATAAAAAAATGAAGTTTGCAATACCTTTAGCAGAAGGGAAACTGACCGCTCATTTTGGTCATTGCGAAGAATTTGCGATTATAGATGTTGATGGAGATAATATTAAAAGCAAGGAAATTCTTGTCCCTCCACGGCATGAGCCGGGCGTTCTTCCAAGATGGCTTCACGACCTTGGAGCAAACGTGATTATAGCCGGCGGTATGGGGCAAAAAGCGCAAAGTCTTTTTTCCGAGCAGGGTATAACCGTAGTAGTCGGAGCACCGTCAGAAGAACCAGAATCACTGATTAAAAGCTATCTGAATAACGCATTGATTAGTGGTGACAATCTTTGTGATCATTAATA
>CAZNFB010000168.1:0-6157 GCA_964572105.1 uncultured Desulfobacteraceae bacterium | reverse complement strand
CGCTACAAAAACAATTAAACTCCCCTCACGCAAGATTCTAACCGGACACTGCTGATAAATATATAGTTAAATACTTTTTTTATATATAAAACACCTCTATTAAAGTCAACGCATAATAATCATTGACTAAATTTACTCTATATGGTTTTAGTTTTTTATTTATCAATATATATAGACCGCCACATAAATAATTTCACTGAGTTATCGGTTGTCTGCGTATTAGATAATACGCCTTCCTCCCTCTGGCCTTGTGCAATTAATTATCTAACGATCTATAGCATACAGGCTTTTATGAAAATTATTTTAGTTCCGTTATCACATCGAAAAATTACCTGGATATATCCTCGAAATTAATTTTCATAAAAGCCCATGGCAAACTATTTAAGGTATTTATGCTGGGAATCAAGTTTGTAACACAAAATATGGATGGAGTAAAAAAAGCGCTTTTATCCCGCTTTGAAACTGCTGACCTGGATACTATTGAAACATGTAATAAAAAACGAAAAGAGCTGCTACTGGAGATTGAAGAGCTAAGACATTTAAGGAATGTGGTTTCACAGGATATTGCTAAAATCAAAAAAAGTGGTGGAGAAGCAAAAGACCTTGTAATTGAAATGCGGGAAGTATCTGAAAAAATAAAAAAAATAGATATTTCCCTTTCTGAAAACGAAGATCAAATCAAGCAGATCCTCATGACCATACCGAATATTCCCCACCCCTGTGTACCTGTGGGGAAAGATGACGCAGACAACCCTGTAAAATATAAAATTGGGGAGCTTCCTGACTTTGATTATGAGCCACTCCCCCACTGGACACTCGGTGAAAATCTAAATATCTTCGACTTTAACAGGGCATCCAAAATAACAGGTGCCAGGTTCCCCTTATATTTTGGAGCAGGAGCCAGGCTGGAAAGAGCTTTAATAAATTTCATGCTTGACACTCACACGCAAAACCACGGATATAAAGAGGTTCTCCCTCCATTTATTGTCAACAGTAACAGCATGACCGGCACAGGTCAGCTTCCCAAATTCAAGGAAGACCTTTTTAAACTGGAAGGATGGGATTATTATATGGTTCCCACTGCGGAAGTTCCTGTTACCAATATCCATAAGAATGAAATCCTGGATGAAGGCGGCCTCCCCATACTTTATACTGCATATACACCCTGTTTTCGATCCGAAGCGGGATCCTACGGTAAAGATACAAGGGGATTAATAAGGCAGCACCAGTTCAACAAAGTGGAACTGGTTAAAATTACCAAACCTGAAACCTCCTATGACGAGCTGGAAAAACTCCTTGCAAATGCCGAAACCATTTTAAAACTGTTAAAAATACCCTATCGTGTAATTGAACTTTGTACAGGGGATCTTGGATTTTCTGCTGCAAAAACCTATGATATTGAAATATGGATGCCCTCCCAGAATCTTTACAGGGAAATATCATCATGTAGTAATTTTGTCGATTTCCAGGCAAGACGCGCTAATATCAGATTTAGAAGAAAAGGTAAAAAAGGGACAGAATTTGTCCACACCTTAAACGGATCAGGACTCGCTGTGGGGCGTACAGTTGCAGCAATCATGGAAAACTTTCAACAGCCTGACGGTTCTGTATTGATTCCAGAAGTCCTTAGGCCATACATGGGAGGAATGGAAAAAATAAGCCGTGAAAATTAACAATTTCCCAAACAAAATCAAAGAGTATATAATTCCCTCCCATGATGGGAAATTAACTTATCAATGTCTTTCATGCAGTCACACCTTTGGTATTGAAAATCTCTTGTATACATGCCCTGACTGTGACGGAATTCTTCTGATTTATGATGAAAATTTTGATGCCCTGAAAAAGATACCAGGCAAAGTCTGGCAATCTGTTTTTGACCACAGAAAGATGCTGACTATCCCCGCATTAAAGGGGATATACCGATATCATGAGTTCATCGGCCCTGCTATTCCCCTTGAACATATTGTCTACCTGGGGGAAGGGTCAACTCCCATTGTTGAGGCTAACGCTTATTTGCAGAAAAAGGCCGGAGCAAGATTCTTTTTTAAAAATGACGGTCAAAACCCCAGTGCTTCTTTTAAAGACCGGGGCATGGCCAGCGCATTTAGTTATATTAATTTTCTTATTCAAAAAGGACATATTTCCGATCTCCTTGCCATATGTGCATCAACAGGTGATACTTCAGCTGCTGCTGCTCTATACGCATCATATCTTAACAACGTAAAATCTGCTGTTATTCTGCCCCACAAAAAAGTTACTCCACAACAGCTTTCCCAGCCCCTGGGAAGCGGAGCAACGGTTTTTGAAATACCAGGTGTTTTTGACGATTGCATGAAGGTTGTGGAATACCTTTCTGAAAAATATAATGTTGCCCTTTTAAACTCAAAAAACCCCTGGCGCATTTTGGGCCAGGAATCATATTCCTATGAGATTGCCCAGGAGTTTGAGTATGATCTATCAGATAAAGTTGTTATACTTCCCATAGGAAATGCAGGGAATATAACAGCAGTTATGAACGGATTTTTAAAGTTTTTTAAGATAGGTATTATAAACAGACTTCCAAAAATAGTGGGGGTACAATCTGAACATGCCGATCCTGTTTACAAATATTATCTGGAGCCTGACCCTGAAAAACGAAAATTTACCCCTGTTAATGTAAAGAATAGTGTTGCCCAGGCAGCCATGATAGGAAACCCTGTTTCCATGCCCAGGGTAATACATCTTGTAAATCTTTATAATAAAGCAGCAGGGGAAAAAGCTGTCCACATGGTGCAGGTATCAGAACAGGCAATCATGGACTGGGAGCTTTGTGCAAACAGAAACGGACACATCGCCTGCACACAGGGAGGGGAATCTCTGGCGGGATTAGTAACAGCACGAAAGCAGGGGATAATAAACAAAAATGAGACCGCAATCCTCGATTCAACAGCTCATGCTCTGAAATTTGCAGGATTTACTGATATGTATTTCAATGATAATTTCCCCGCTGAATTTAATATTTCACCAGATACCAGCCTTATTAATGCTCCGGTTCTGATATCACCGGAGGGAATAGAAAAACTTCCGGCGCAGGGAAAACCACTTAAAGAAAAAGATCTTAAATTATTTATAGAAGCTGTAGCCAAAAATATTGCTGACGCATTAAACGTAACTGCTAAAACGAAAAATGCTGCAATAGTTACAAACAAATAAAAGGTAACAAAAGATGACCCCCCACTACCGATCAGTATCTTTAGGCCTTTTACTATTATTTTGCCTTCTGCTCCCTCTGCCTTTGCCCGGAGCCATCCTGTACAAAAGCTATATTGTTCAAAAAGACAGGGGAAAAGACATTTTATGCTGCACACATACTGTTCAACCAGATGAATGGATACATAAAATACTCCGGCAAAAAGGTGAAATATCCAAAAACAATTACCCTGATTTCTTACGAATTTTCAAAAATATAAACCCCGGAATTGATGATATCAATCTTATAAGTCCAAACCAGTCGATTCTGATTCCATTAAAAAAAATATCCCCCAATTCCTTTCCAGGGCAATCCACAGGCCTTGTTATTATCCCCTTTGTCACGGCTTCAAACAGACCAGAACTTATAAAAAAATATTCATTACCCTATAAGATCAGGCCTGGGGATAATATTTCAACTATTATCTCAAAAAAATACGGCGCAGTCGGAACAAAATCCTATGCTGAAGGGATTAAACTACTAAAAATTATCAATCCCGGCATCAAAAATATTAACATTATTTATGCAGGAAAAACAATATACCTCCCTGACCCTTCCATTAAAAACAGAAAATGGTATAATTCCCTTTTTAAACCTCGGAGTAATAAAACTGATAAATCTTTGAATAAGTCTTTATTGCAGCAGGGACTGGCAATACCGGCTGCCAAAGAGAGACAAGCCCTCCCTATCCCTCCCCCCTTCCCCTATTTATCTAAAATTGCATCTATTCTTGATGCTGAACTCAGGGTCAAAGGCCTTTTCCATTTTCCAAGAAAAGGAAAAAAAGATCTTTTGCTGGATATTTCCAGGTTTCCGGTAATTCAATTACAAAATGGAACAAAAATTTTATGTTTAATTAAAGATAAACTGGGCAAAAATGATAAAAAAGTAATTGAATCCCACTGGCCCAATCTCCGGATTATTTCGGTTCCATCAGCAAATACCGGGGAAAAAAATATTGAATCTGTTTTAAATTCTCTAACAAATAAAAAGAATAATGATTCCAAAAATTCAATTACATACTCTGATAATGGTATCCTTATTAATATCACCGCAGATATTATACTCCCCAAACCGGCTTTAACTGCTGATGAGAAAGATTGCAGGATCTGTCTGTTTTTCATTGATAATAATAAAGAAAAAACAGATGCTTTAATTGTGGATTACCTTGCTTTGCATAATCTGGTAATAAAGGATATACTCAGAAAAAATACAGACTCAGCCATTGATGAATCAGAGTTGAGTTTTGTAAAAATAAAAAAAAAACATATTAATCTTTCTTCCACGGATCAGAGACCCTTTGTAAAGGAGATACTCTCCGGCATGGGATATGCTTTTTATCCTGATATAAGTATCAGCTTCCCCTATGCCGGGATTCAAATTAAAGCTGTATCCAACCTTATACCCATGGAAAACGGATTCCCCCTCCTTGTTGATTATGCAAATTTTTATGGGAATACAGCTGCAGCAATAAAAAAAGCAGGTTTTGATATTATCCATATAAAAAGAGAAGATAATTACAGTGCCATTACCGAAAAGCTCCTCACAGCAATGGGAATCCCCCATAAAAAAAATCCGGTTTTTTCTGGAGCAAAAAGAGCCTCTTCCAAAAATATATCTATTACATTACCAGGTTTTATATCCACCAGTAAGAATAACAAAAAAAACTTTATTACCTTTACAGCGATACCTAAAAAAATTGAACTGCTTTTAGCAAAAAGAAATATCCAGGTTATAGAGTTTCAAATAAACCGCTAATCAAGCAAAAAAACGGGGCATCCATGAAATCGAAACTTATTTTTTTTATAATTATTCTTCCCTTTACCCTATCTTTTTTTTCCTGTGCTTCACATATTACCAAAAAAAAAGAAAAAGCTGCGGCATTTAGAAATCTAGGGGAGGCATATTTAGCAGAAGGGAAACCCACACCTGCGCTCAAAATACTTTTAAAGTCTGAAAAAATCTATTCAAAAGATCCCTTCCTGCATAATAATCTTGGCCAGGCATATCTCACAAAAGGGAGCTTTGATCTTGCCATTAAACACTTTACCAGAGCAATTGAATTAAATCCGAATTATATCCCTGCAAAAAATAATCTTGGCATTGCCTATCTTGCAAAAGGTGATTGGGATACTTCAATAAAACATTTTAAAGAAGCATCCGACAATATACTCTACGCTACACCCACTTTTCCCCTTTGCAACATTGGATGGGCATATTTTAATAAAAAAGAGTATAATCTGGCTGAAAAATATTACAGGAAAGTTTTAGCTCTTGAGCCTGATTTCACAAAAGCTCTCTGGGGACTTGGAAGGACATATTTAAAACTAAACAGAGCTTCTGATGCGATCCATTGTTTTGAGAAAGCTATAGCCCTGTCACCTGCATCACCCTTACTATACCTTGATCTGGCACATGCCCACGAACTTGCAGGAGATACTGACAGAGCATTAATCACCTACAAAAATCTTGTTCAAACCAGCCCGGGCAGCCCTGCAGCACAAATAGCAAAACAGAAATTGGTAACCTTAGATCCCCTTTGAAATAATCAGAAAAATTTTATTATATAGATTGTCAGATAATTACCTGATTTTAAAATTTGGCACAAGGCCAGAGGGAGGAAGGCTTATTATAATACTCCGACGACCGATAACGCAGTGAAATTATTTATGTGATGGTCTATAGCTCAGTCTACGGCCGAAATTAGACCCAAGCCTAAAATATCATTGGATATATTAAATACCGCTTGACGTATTGTCAAAATGTAACTACAATATTTATATGAACTTTGAATGGAATGAAGCAAAACGTAAACTAAATATAAAAAAACATGGGATAGATTTTATCAATGCCCAAATTGTGTTTGATGATTACACCCTTACTATTGAAGATGATCGCTTCAATTATGGAGAAGAACGTTTTATTTCA
>CAZNFB010000167.1:0-6167 GCA_964572105.1 uncultured Desulfobacteraceae bacterium | reverse complement strand
GATGGGCCAAAAGACAAGCTATTTCGTTCAACTTATAAAATTTTCGTTCCTTAGGTTAACTGTTCATGAAAATATTATCTTCATTGCAAAGCCCAACAAAACTAAATTTTTTCCATTCTGATGACCGTATGTTATTAATCTTTATCGGTTCGATCATTGGAATGTGCAGCGGGATAGCAGCAGTGACCCTAAATTATTTTCTTCACATTGCCTTTGCATTTTTCTATCCAATCCGGCACCACTGGTGGGCGTTTATCTTTCCTGCATTGGGAGCTCTTATTTCCGCTCTTTTTCTAGAAAAAATAGTTAAAGAAGGGGCAGGCCATGGCGTCCCTGAAGTAATCTATAGTGTCTCCCGTCACGGAGGCCTTTTACGCTTTAGATCAAGTTTTTCCCGACTTGTTTCAAGTTTTTTAACAATAGGAAGTGGGGGTTCCGCAGGCCCTGAGGCGCCTGTGGTAATGAGTGGAGCTGCCATTGGCTCTAATATTGCGAACTTTTTTTCCATGAATGACCGACAGCGGATCACTCTCCTTGCATGTGGTTCAGCCGGTGCTATTTCTTCCATATTCAATGCACCCATCGCAGGGATGGTCTTTACCATTGAAGTAATTCTTGGGGGATGGAGATCTGCCAATATTGCTCCCATAGCCATAGCCGCAGTCGTCGGCACGGAGGTCAGCCGGTTTCTTCAAGGAGACCAGATAGCTTTTCCCCATCAGCTTTTTGATGTTAGATTCCCTGATGTAATGGCATGTATAGGGCTATCCCTATTTACAGTTTTAGCCTCGGTTTTGTTTACAAAATTTTTAAGAACAACAAGTAACTTATCTAAAAAAATTAAAACTCCTCTGATTGTGCGGGCAGCCATTGGCGGCTGTGCTGTGGGAATAATAGGATATTTTTTCCC
Source organism: uncultured Desulfobacteraceae bacterium (assembly GCA_964572105.1). GTDB lineage: Bacteria > Desulfobacterota > Desulfobacteria > Desulfobacterales > BuS5 > DAOWMW01. The sequence goes on along the minus strand of CAZNFB010000167.1, from coordinate 5,257 downwards.
TGTGGTTCTTGGTGAAGGCTACCATTCCATAAGGGAGATGATCACAAGTACATTTACCTGCGGTCTTCCAATTTTATTATTAGTACTGATGGCCAAAATGTTTGCCACTTCTCTGACCCTTGGTTTTGGAGGTTCAGGTGGAATATTTGCCCCATGTCTTGTTCTTGGCAGTCTCACAGGCCTTATATTTTACAAAATCATTTCCATCCTCCTCCCTTCAGTTACATGGGTAAACGAGGGCTACTTTGCCCTCATTGGAATGGCGGGGCTAATCAGCGGAGTGATGCAGGCGCCCCTTACAGGAATTTTTCTCATCGTTGAAATAACCGGAGGTTATGAAGTGATCCTTCCCCTTATACTTATTTCAACAATATCATCCACACTCTGCAATTACCTTGAACCTGCATCTTTTTATCTCAAAGACTTAAAAGAGAAAAATCTTCTTTTACACCCTGGAACCGACGCGGGAATTTTATCCGTTCTTACAGTTCATGAGGTTATTGAAAAAGATTGCACAACAGTCAAACAAAACATGCTGCTGCGTGATTTTATAAAAACAATCAGTCAATCCCGCAGAAATTATTTCCCTGTTGAAAATGAAAAAAACGGCAAATTTACAGGAATCATACATCTTGATGATATCCGTCCTTTTATATTCAATCCAAGCATGTATGATGCGGTGGTTCTGGAGCAGATAACCACAACCGGAATAAAAACAGCAAGCCCTGATGACAATCTCCTTAACATATTAAAATTCATGGACAAAGAACGCCTGTTCAGCATGCCCGTTGTAACAAACGGCATTTTCATTGGAATGATCTCCAAAGCGACCATTCTTGACCAGTATCGTAAGGAATTAATGGTTCAAACGACACCGATATAGATATTGTCAGATAATAATTTGGGAAAGGCCAGAGGCGGAAGATTATAATATTCAGGCGATGATAACGCACCCAAAGTCTTTATCTTAAGGTATATATAAAGAACCACTAAGGAGTAGATGATGTGTTCTAAACTTTTACATATTTTCAGAAATACCCCCCTTGGCCGGGAAACATTGTTTCAATCAATATATTTTTGCAAACAATTAGACATACTCCCCGTTGTATACATACCAAGGTTTACCAAATTTTTGATGTACTTTAAAAATGATGTGGTACAAATAGATCTTGATGATTCCTACCTCACATCAGCCGACACAGCCATTGAGCGAATTACTGCAATGATGGAGCAGGAAGAGATTCAGCCCCGTTTTATTGAGCCAAAAAACTTCACAGCATCCACACTGCCGGATCTCCCCACTAATTTTGATTTTATGTGCTGCCCCCGCAGTATGAGCGATTTATCTTCCAAAATAGGCCTGGGACATATAGGGGCAAAGGTCAGGTGGATTATTAAATATGCGCATTTTCCCATTCTGCTTACAAGCCCTGTTTTTAAAAAATGGAAAAGTATTGCGGTTTTTTTTGGTGGTTCAACAAATGGATTAAAGGCGCTCAGACTAGGCTTTCGACTCAGCCGAATATCTGGAATGCCCCTTGATATTTTCACACAGCTTGAAGACAATACTCAGCAAGGCTATAAACAAATTATAAAAGATGAAGATCTTGAGGATTCCCTGAACCAAAACATCAGAAAATGGCATTTTTTTAAAAGTGGAAAATTTGAAGATAATCTCTATCATGTTCCCCATGATGCTCTGGTAGTACTGGGAGCCTATGGTTACGGATTAATTAAGGAGATGCTTTTCGGTGGCAAAATGGAAAAAATTCAGGCTACAATTTCCAATAATCTTCTCATTGCCGGACCAAAATACTTTGTATCCAAATAGTCTTTTGTCAACGCAGTAAAATTATTGATATAAAAAGCGGGGTCGGCTCTAACTTCAGGGCACCCTTTAGCCATCAGATATCATTCTGTTGCTGAAATTAAACCCTGAAAAGCTATATAAAAAGGCTTAATTCATAATGATACAACTAATCAAAGGTTTTAAAGATATTCTGCCGGGAGAAGTTGAACTCTGGCAGCATATCGAAAGTACCGCAAAAAAAATATTTACCAACTTTGGATTCAAGGAGATTCGCCTCCCCATACTGGAACGGGCAGAACTTTTCGCAAAAAGTATAGGAGAGAACACAGATATTGTTGAAAAAGAAATGTACACTTTTCCCGACAGAAAAGGCGACCTTGTAACCATGCGCCCTGAAGCGACCGCTTCGGTTGTCCGCTCCTATATTCAGCATAAAATGTTCGGGAAAGATCCTGTTAGAAAATTTTATACCATCGGCCCAATGTTCCGAAGGGAAAGACCCCAAAAAGGGAGATACAGACAATTTTACCAGATTAACGCAGAAGTATTGGGTATTGAATCCCCCATGATTGATGCCCAGCTTATATTTATCCTTAAAACACTTTTTGAGGAACTCTCTGTTCCGGATGTTAAAATCCATATAAACTCCCTTGGTTGCCATAAATGCAGACCTGAATTTAAAGAAACCCTCTTAAACTTCTTACGTTCGAAAACAGAAAATTTTTGTTCTGATTGTCTTAGAAGGTACGAAAAAAACCCATTAAGGGTACTTGACTGCAAAGTTCCATCCTGTAAAGAGGCTACATTAAAAGCACCTTCAATAATAGATTCTTTATGTAATGACTGTGAAAAACATTTTAAAACAGTTAACCAGTGCCTGGACAAGCTCCAGGTGGAATACGAAATTAACAAACGCCTTGTAAGGGGCCTTGACTATTATACAAGAACCACATTTGAGATTCAGACCTCCTCCCAGGGTGCCCAGAATGCCATTGCCGGAGGAGGAAGATACGACAGCTTGACAAAGTCTCTTAACGGGCCGGACACACCCGCAATCGGTTTTGCCATAGGTTTTGACAGGCTGGCAGAGCTGATTTCCGCTAAAACGGAAGAATTATTGACAAATCCTGATCTTTTTATTGCCGCACTCGGAGAAAAAAGCCAGGCCATGGCCTTTGAATGGATCAATTCCCTGTGTGCCATGGGAGTCACCACTGAAATGGACTTTTCAAATAAAAGTTTAAAAAGTCAGATGAAACGGGCAGACAGGCTCGGTTCTAAATTTGTTTTGATTCTTGGGGACAAGGAGAGAGAAGAAGGATCGGCCATACTCAGAAATATGACAACCAGGGAACAACTTGCTATTCCCCTGGCCAACCTGATAAAAGAGATAGAAACAATTATAAAAAAATCACAAACACAAACCCGGGATCTCAAATCCTGTTAAGGAGTAAAAAAAATTGTCAGATAGACTTGGAAAAATGAAAAGGACCCACACCTGCTGTGAGCTTGGGGGGAAAGATACAGGTTCAGAAGTCGTACTCATGGGCTGGGTGCAGCGCCGAAGAGATCATGGCGGAGTAATTTTTGTGGACATAAGGGATCGGGAAGGACTCACCCAAATTGTTTTTAACCCGGAATTCAACAAAGAGGTTCACGAAAAAGCCCAGGTCATAAGGAGTGAATATGTATTGGCCATTCGCGGCATAGTCGAAAAAAGACTTGAAGGGATGACCAACCAAAAGCTAAAAACAGGTGAAATTGAAATCCTGGTAAGTGAGCTTAAAATATTAAATTCCGCAAAAACTCCACCAATATTAATAGAAGACAACATAGATGTTTCGGAAAATATCCGGCTCAAACATCGTCACATAGATCTCAGGCGTCCCCAGTTACAGCAAAGTATTATGCTGCGCCACAGAGCATCTGTCTGTATTAGAAATTATCTTAACGGGAAAGGATTCCTTGACATAGAGACCCCGATGCTTACCAAAAGTACTCCGGAAGGAGCAAGGGATTACCTTGTACCAAGCAGAGTAAGTCCTGGAACCTTTTATGCGCTCCCACAGTCCCCGCAGTTATTCAAACAGCTTTTAATGATAGCCGGATTTGACAAATACTACCAGATAGTCCGCTGTTTCAGGGATGAAGACTTAAGAGCCGACCGTCAGCCTGAATTTACCCAGATAGATATGGAAGCCTCATTTGTCAACGAAGAAGATATTATGAGTATAGCCGAAGATATGCTGGTCACCCTTTTTAAAGAAATTTTCGGTTCCCAGCTATCCATCCCTTTTCCCAAAATGACCTACGATGAAGCCCTTGACCGTTTCGGTATTGATAAACCGGATACCCGTTTTGACCTGGAGCTGAAAAATATCTCCGATATTGTGGAAACCTCAAATTTCAAGGTTTTTGCAAATGTTGTTAAAAAAGGGGGGATTGTAAAAGGACTTAATGCAAAGGGATGCAGCAGCTTTTCAAGAAAAGAGATCGATGACCTCACAGACTTCGTCTCAATCTATCGTGCTAAAGGACTGGCCTGGATCAAAGTAAAGGAGAACGAATGGCAGTCACCCATTGCCAAGTTTTTTACAGATGAGGAAAAAGAGGCTCTATCCAAACGCCTTGATATGGAGCCTGGAGACCTTGTCTTTTTTGTGGGTGACACTATCAAAATTACAAACGAGGCATTGGGACATCTTAGAAATCATATAGCCCAAAAAACCGGACTGATAGATAAAAAATCATTCAACTTTTTATGGGTGACACACTTTCCCCTTGTTGAATATGATGAAGTGGAAAAAAGATACCAGGCATTGCACCATCCATTCACCGCTCCCCTGGAAGATCACGTAAACAGACTTAAAGATGATCCTCTTTCTGTAAAATCCCGAGCCTATGATCTTGTTTTAAACGGATCCGAAATAGGCGGCGGAAGCATCCGTGTCCATGAGAAAGATCTACAGGTAAAAATCTTTGAAACTTTGGGAATGGATCAGGATACATACGAAAAAAAATTCGGATTCCTCCTTTCCGCCCTGGAATCAGGGGCACCCCCCCATGGAGGAATGGCCTTTGGCTTTGATAGACTTGTGATGATTTTATGCGGAGAAACATCAATTCGTAATGTCATCCCGTTTCCAAAAACCCAAAAAGCAACGTGCCTGATGACAGATGCGCCGTCAACGACAAGTAAAGCTCAGCTGGATGAATTGTCTCTAAAAATAAAATTGCCAAAAAATAATTGAAAAATATATCTTTTTCTTGACTTCGCACAAAAATCCTACTATATATAATGCTTTCCATTCCCCAGTAGCTCAGTTGGCAGAGCGGGTGGCTGTTAACCACCAAGTCCGCGGTTCGAGTCCGTGCTGGGGAGCCAAAAAAATAATAAGGCCTTTTTTTCTTCGGAAGAAAGGCCTTTTCTTTTTGGTATTTTGTATT
>CAZNFB010000166.1:2429-6188 GCA_964572105.1 uncultured Desulfobacteraceae bacterium | reverse complement strand
AAATAAAGGATAAAAATTTGATTTTAAATTTAGATCAGGATCTTTCCATTCATAAAAAACAGATTACAAAGATACTTAATAAAAATGTTGACCCTGCGCAGATTTTTCCAAAAAATGGCCGGAGTCTGTTAAAATCCTCTGCGGTTTTTTTGTTGATGGGGACAAAATATAATAAAGAAAAATCCGAGTCTGAACTTTGTGTTATTTTAAATAAACGGTCCCCGGCGGTTAGACAGCCTGGGGATATCTGCTGCCCTGGGGGAGGTATTTCAACTCCGCTTGATCCTGTTATCGCAAAGTTTTTAACTTTACCGGCTTTTCCCATGGCCCGCTGGAAGCACTGGAACAAATGGCGCATGCAGCACCCCAGGGAAGCACGGAAACTGGCAGTTGTTTTTGCAGCATGCTTGCGTGAAAGTTTTGAGGAAATGAGCCTGAATCCTTTTGGCGTACAGCTTTTAGGCCCCCTTCCCATGGAATATCTGTCATTATCCGACAAAATGCTTTATCCCATTGTGGGCTGGGTTTTAAAACAAAGAGAATTTATCCCCAACTGGGAGGTGGATAAAATATTATATATTCCTGTAAAAGATTTACTGAATTATGAGAATTATGGGAAATTTACTATCCAATTACTTCCCAATATCAGGAAAAATACTGAAAAAAACAGATATTACCAATGTTTTATTTGTCAGGATCAAAATGGTAAGGAGCTTTTATGGGGAGCAACTTACAGGATTGTAATCCGCTTTATGAAAACTGTTTTTGGATTTAAACCTCCTGAAAATGAATCTCTGCAGCTTATTAACGCGCAATTTTATAAAACATACCCGGAAGCTTTTATTGAATAATTCTCTTTAGAAGCTTTTTAAGCGTTTTTTCAGGGTTTTTGAAATTATTTATGTGACAGCCTATATATATTATCAATCGGCTGCAGGGCAATATCAGGGATATTAAGTATTATGCGAATTGCTATTTATGGTAAGGGGGGTATAGGGAAATCTACAATAACAGCTAATATTGCAGCGGCGCTGGCTGATAAAGGAAAACGTGTGCTGCAGATAGGCTGTGATCCTAAACAGGATTCAACCAGGCTGTTGTTAAAGGGGAAAAGAATTATGACAGCTCTTGATTATCTCCGCGACGTTCCCCCTGGCAAACAGCGTTTGTCCGAAGTTCTTTGCGAGGGGTATAAAGGTGTTGTATGCGCTGAGGCCGGCGGCCCCGAGCCCGGGGTTGGTTGTGCAGGGAGGGGCATTTTAAGCACCTTTGCCATGTTTGACCGGCTGGGGCTTAAAACAAAAGAGTTTGATGTGATTTTGTACGATGTTCTCGGGGATGTGGTTTGCGGCGGTTTTGCAGTTCCTCTCAGGAAAGGATTTGCAGAGATAGTCTATATAGTTACTTCAGAAGAATTCATGTCTATTTATGCTGCTAACAATATTTTACGCGGAGTTCGGAATTTTGATGAATTACCGTACAAAATTGCGGGACTTATTTTAAACAGCAGGGGTGAGACTGAGGATGAAAAAAAAGTTCGCAGATTTTCCGAAGCGGTGGGGCTCCCTGTAAAATATACTATTAAACGAAGCACTCTTTTTAATAAGGCGGAAGAACTTAAGAAAACCGTTGTTGAGGCTTTCCCCGAATCTTTGGAAACTGAATTATTTCAAAAAATGGCAAAAGGTTTTTTGGAGGATAACAGGCTGTTTCCTGCGGCTCCTCTGGAGGATGAATCTCTGGAATCTATTGTCTTAAAAGGAGAGTTTGGCGGGACTAAAAAGCTGAATAATCATATTCCTGTAACAAAGGATGGCGGAAAAGAAAAATCAGCGGTTTTGCCTGATTCGGACCAGGAAAACAGATTACCAGCCCCTGTATTTCTCTCTAAAAGTATGCTCTGCCGTGAACCGCTGCATGGGTGCGCATTTACCGGTGCAATATGCACAACCACACAGATTAACGATAGTATCACAGTAGCCCATGGACCTCGCAGTTGTTCATATATAGCCTCCCAGACTATTCTGGCAGGAGGTTTAAGGGCATTATATCAAAAAAATGTTATTATTCCTGAACAGTTAGCTCCTCTCATGCTCAGTTCTGATATGAATGAAGGGGTGGTGATTTATGGAGGACTGGATGGCCTTGTGGAAAAACTCCGACAGGCCGTTTCTGCCAAACCCCAGGCTGTGTTTCTGGTGACAACCTGTCCTGCCGGTGTTATCGGCGACGATGCCGAGTCTGCAATTCGGGTTGTAGCATCCGAGCATCCTGAAATACCGATAATTCCTGTTACCACCGATGGAAATATTCAGGGGGACTATATGCAGGGGGTGCTGAATGCCTGCATGGAAGGGGCCGGGTCCTTTATTAATCCCGCCTTTTCTCCGGAAGATAATCTTGTTAATATTATTGCTGAAAAAAATATAGCCAACAATACGGAAACAAATTTTGCCACAATTTCAAAGCTGCTTAATGAACTGGAGTTAAAGGTAAACTGCAGATTCGTGCGGCGAACATCCATTGAGGCTTTAAGGGGTTTTTTAAAAGGTTCTTTGACTCTGCCGGCTTTTAATGATCATTTTGGCAGGGTATTGATCGATTTTTTTAGTGAGCGTTTTGGGATTTCTTTTGCACAAAATCCTTTTCCAGTAGGGTTTTACGAGAGTAAACGCTGGCTAAATGAAATAGCATCTTTTTTCGGAAAGGAGGCTGAAGCCAAAAGAGTTATAGCTCTTTTTGAAAAAGAGTACCATGAAATGATAAAACCTTTTAAAAAAGTTCTTGGGGGAAAGCGTATTATGATAATTACATACATTCATGATACGGACTGGATTCTGGAGACAATTTTTGACCTGGGGATGGAGGCTGTAAAAGTCTGTATACTTAATTATTCCCAGGATAATATTTTTTGTACGCGCTACCCCGGCAGGTTTGAGGTTGAGACAGATTATCCTCCTCAAAAAAGAGATGATGACCTGCGGCGCCTGAAGCCGGATCTGCTTCTTTGTAATTATACACCCCAGAATCTGCCGATTAAGCTGCATGCCGACACAATACCGTTATGCCCTGATGTAGGTTTTTACGGAGGCCTGACCTTTGCCGGACGATGGGCAGCTTTGCTGAAGTCACCTGTTAAAGAGGGTTGGAAATATGAATTTGAAAAATTTGCCTGAATTTATACCTGATGGTTTTACAGGCGCAATTATGGCGATTGAGGGAATTAAGGATGCGGCTGTTCTTCTTAACGGCCCCACAGGCTGTAAATTTTATCACGGCGCAGTGGCAGAGGGTCAGTTTCCGAGGGTCAATTCTTTAGACCCCCTTTATTATTCCGAAGAATTTTATTTTGGACAGCCCAGGGTGCCGGCGACATATCTTGATGATCACGATTATGTATTCGGCGCAACAGGCAAACTGGAAAAGATTTTGCCGGTGGTGGCTCAAAAAGGTCATTTAATGGTTGCGGTGGTGAATTCTCCAGGGGCAGCCCTTATTGGAGATGATCTTGAACGCTTTATTGCCCAGGCAAACTTGCCGATTCCCTGTATTGCCATTGAAAGCGCTGGATTTTCAGATAGTTTTGCAGCCGGGTTTCAGGGGGGAGTGATTAAGGCTATTGAATTGCTCAATCCGCAGCGAGTTTTCGTTGAGGAAAAAAGTGTTAATCTGATTGGTTTGTCGATTCACCACCGGCACTGGCAGGGGAGTCTTGATGAACTTTGCTATCTTTTAAAATTATGCGGGATCAGGGTTATT
>CAZNFB010000166.1:0-2329 GCA_964572105.1 uncultured Desulfobacteraceae bacterium | reverse complement strand
AAATTTCTTTTAGATATAGACTGCATGGATGCCTGGAATAAAGATGCTGCCAAAGCTACGCCGGATGTGGCGCTGGGGAGTGAATTTTTTATTTCCCGCCTGCGGTTGCGGGGGCTTCCTCTGATCGGAATTGATATATCGCTTCCTGGAAATGGTTATATAGACTTTATTCAAAAAAGTTTGCTGGGAGCTCGGGGCGCTTTGTATCTTCTGGAAAGGATTGTTAACGGGCAATTACGAAATTAAGAATTTTAAAACATAAACAAAGAAAAAAAATTAATGAGGCCTTATGCATGACCTCATTACCGGTAAAAAAAGAGATAATCCCCGACCCTGAAGAGATGAAAAAATATGGCTATTAAATGCCGGATGTTTTACCTGTTACCATCCGCTCATAAGTGTTTCACCCATGGTTTTGGCAACAATATCCTGAAACTGATGAAATCTGTACCCCACAACCTTAATAAGATATGTCATTATAATATAGCCAAGTAGGGGATCGTGTTGAAAGCATTTGATGAGTTGATTTTTTTCTATCTGTATAATCTTGCAGTCTCTGGAAACACAGTAACCGGAAAGTCTCATTTTGTATGGGGGGACAAAGCATGACCACCCTAGAATCTGAGCAAGGGGAGCGTCTGCTTTTATTGAAGAGACTGTTTGGTCATTAGACGTTGGCCGTCCACCGGGCAACTCAAAACGTAAATCAACACGCCCTTGCGTAACAGCCCATACATGGGTTGCATCGTCTCCTTCGGTGAAGAGCTTGTCCCCTTTATTAAAATTTTTTTCTGTGCAAATATGCTCTATGGCTAAAAGCTGACTTTCGCTTAATTCTTGAAATATTTCCAGTGATTCCAGTAAGTTTATTTTGTTCATGTTACCCCCTTATTTGCAAAAAAAAATAAATAACGAATGCAAAAAAATAGTTTCAGATATACCACAAATGCATGAGGCTTGTTTGTTTGCAAAATTTAATCATAGTATAAAATGGTTATAAGTGCGTGTCAATTAACAAATACAAAGCCTGTAAAATATGCGAATAAATCATATCGGGTTTCAGCAGTGTCTGGTTAGGAAAGTGCATTTAAAACATTTCATACTTTACAAGTCTTCCGTCCAAACCTGCGTTTCGTAATGGTTTTTTCCATGTTGGTTTAAGGCCGATTTTTTTTATCATTTCCCTGTTTCCAAAAAAGAGATAAACATTGGAACCTTTACATCGTTTTTTTAAAAAATCACCCAGATTTTTATAAAAAGCTTCAATCCCGGTGTCATCTTTGAGGCGGATACCATATGGGGGATTAGAAATGATCAGACTATTTTCAATGCCGGACAGTTCATGGATATTTTTTTTAGAGATGATTATTCTGTCGCCATCAGGGAGACAACGGCAATTGGTAGCGGCTGTATTTACCGCATATTGTTCTTTATCACTCCCTTTAATCAAATCTTTTGGCAGTTGCCGTATTTTTTTATCTGCTTGTGTCTTGATTTTTTCCCAAAGTTTCCCGTCAAAATCGGGTAAGAAGCTAAAGCCAAAACGGTTTCGTAAAAAACCAGCAGGAATTAAGCAGGCATGCATCATTGCTTCACAAAGAAGTGTTCCTGATCCACACATGGGGTCATAAAGGGGTTGTTCGCCATCCCATTCTGAAAGTGCCAGAATTGCTGCGGCAAGTGTTTCCTGCATGGGGGCCTCAACTGTTTCGCGCCTGTATCCACGGCGATGTAAGGAACCGCCCGAGGTATCAAGACTGATTGTCCCCTGTTCTTTTTCAATGTGAAGATTTAACCATATATCAGGAGATTTCCCATCCACATTGGGACGGCTGCCGTACTTATCCCTGAAAAGATCGACCACAGCGTCTTTTAAACATAAAGATGCAAATTTGGAATGCCGAATATTATTGTTCCCTGAAACATTAGCGAAAATTCCAAAGGTATCCTGGAGTGAAAACAAAGCTGTCCAGTCAATTGCTTTACCAGCATTGTAAAGATCTTTACGATTTCGGCAGGTAAATGTTGCAAGTGGCGCCAAAACTCTTGTGAGAAGACGGGCATTATAGTTGATGGTATAAAGAGCCGCCTGATCTGCTGAAAAATGGATTCCGCGAAATCCGCGTTTTAGTTGCACCGCGCCAAGGGACCCAAGTTCTTTTTCAGCAAGGCTTTCAAATTCCCCTGGAATTTGAGCAAAATACCGCCCGTTTTTTTGATACAAAAATAAACTCATTTACAAGGCATTCTCCTGTTTTTTTGCTGCAGTGTCCGGTTAGAATCTTGCGTGATCCGTATTTTCTTTTTATCAACTTTCTAATCGGACGCT
>CAZNFB010000165.1:0-6227 GCA_964572105.1 uncultured Desulfobacteraceae bacterium | reverse complement strand
CTGCGCTATTTCTGCTCAACTTATTTCATCTCCGTTCCTTATTACTCTTTTTCATTCGATTTATTGTCAATGAGAATCTTGACAAGAGTCATAAGGGTTTTCTCTGCCTTGGATGCCGCAACCGTACAGGCACCTGCTCCATGATGCCCCCCCCCGCTGAATCTGGTAAGCATCAGTCCGACATTAACATTACAGTTTCGGTTAAAAATACTGTGCCCCACACCAATTACAACTTTTTCTTTGTAAGGATCTTTATAGCGAATTTTTATGCTGACCACTGCTTTCGGGAATAAAGAATAGACAAGAAACCGGTTTCCCGGAGGCGGCTCTTCAATGGGACGGAAGTCAGTAATTGAAACATGACCCGTCATCCTGGTATATCTTGATAAAATTGTTTTAAAATATTTATTCTGTTCAACAACCGTTTTACAGCGGTTTTTCACTTCCGGGTCTTTAAGAATCTCTTCAATCGAAGTGGTGCGTAGTAATTCAACCAGCCGATTCCAATATGTTTCATTTGAACTTTTACGCCCGGAAATAGTCATGGAAAGGATGAGATAGGGATACTTTTCCGGCCTGATAACCTCATCCTGTGAAAGATTTGCAGCATCAATTTTATCCGTTTCCCGGATAAGTTCCCCATAATCTTTTTGAAGACGTTTTCTATAATATTCGTAGATAACGCCGGCAGCAGACGGAGCTATTTTATAAGCACCATCAAAAAGAGTTTCGATCTTGTTGGTATAGTGATGATCGAACCACAGGGAACAGGCCGGATGAAAAGGAAGATTTGCAAGAATATCCCCTGATCGAATGGGAACTATCCCATTTTGTATCTCATATGGTTCTGCCCACAAAATAGGCCTGGTAATCGATTCTGTTTCACTTAAAAGTACTGCGCATACAACTCCGTCAAAATCTGGACGGGTAACAATTCTCATTAATATATTCTCCAAAAAATAAAAGCAGGACCAAATTAACATTTAACATCCAACTCGTGGACTTGTTTCATCTATAGATTGTCAGATAATCATCCGATTTTAAATTTGGCACGCGGCCAGAGGAAGGAAGGCATATTCTCAATAGCGGAAAAAACAATTAAACTTCCCGTATTTTCTTTCTTGCAACTTCCTAACCGAACACTACTGTAACGGAATGAAATTATTTATGTGACGATCTATATGCCTGATTTTTACTTTTCAATTTTAAGTTTCAGGTTTCAAGCCATTAACGGCTACACTCAATTTTTCGAACTTAGTTCTAATTTCAACCAGCATTACAGATGCATTAACTTCATCAGGGTTACTAATTTTAAAAAAACCAGCATGGGAAATCACCAGGGACGCCCCCTTTTTCAAGCGTTTCTGGCTCTTTTTTGTTAAAACATCAACCGATTCATCAAGCACTATTATATGAACCAATGTTTCTGGATCGACTTCGGTTTCACAGGTGCCGCCAGGATAAATTAAAATTCTACTGGTTTTATTACCTTCCTGTTTTTCAATTAAAACCTCCCGCCCCCAGGAATAGAAGACTGTCTGATGCCGACGATGTTCAACCCGCCCCTCTTCCTTTAACTTTAGAACAATCGATTTAACATCCCTGCTGTTTTCAATATCTGACACAAATATTGAATCAGAAGTCTCCACGACCACAATATCTTTAAGGTGGTTTGTGGCAATCAGTCTTTTTTCCCCCATAATAAAGCAGTTACTGGTCTTATTTGTGATAACATTCCCTGCAATAACATTCCTGTTTTCGTCTTTTGGGGAAAAATCATAAATAGTCTTCCATGACCCAATGTCACTCCACCCAAAATCAGATGGTAAAACAACACCTTTATCTGTTTTCTCCATTATGGCATAATCTATGGAAATATCAGGGAGTTGTTCATACTCTATTTTGGTCAGGGTCTCATTGGCCAAAAGAAAACCTCTGAGTTTATCATAAAGATCAGGTTGAAATTTTTTAAACTCTTCTATTATAACAGAAGCTTTAAAAGCAAACATCCCGCTGTTCCAGAAAAAATTACCCGCTTTAATATACCCGGCTGCAATTTCACCATCCGGTTTTTCCACAAAGGACATTATCTTCAAAGCCTGACTTTCACCATCCTCCGTTTCCACCTTTTCTCCCCCTTCAATGTAGCCGTATCCTGCTTCCGGGTAAAGAGGCTTGATTCCAAAAGTGACAATATACCCGCTTTGGGCCAGGGATGCTGCATCCTGAACCTTTTTATGAAATTTGGATATATCCTTTATTATATGGTCAGCAGGAAATACAAATATTACAGGGTCATTTGCTGTTTTAATAATATCCAGGACTGCAAATAAAATTGCAGGAGCAGTATTTCTGCCGCAAGGTTCATAAAGAACACGTCCTTCGGGTTCAACACCGATCCATTCAAGATGCCTGGCAATTTCATGGTAATGTTCAACCCCGCATACCACCTTAAGTATATCCTTGCTCAACACAGGAGAAAGTCTGTTTATAGTGTTTTGAATAAGGGAATCTTCCCCCATGAATTTTACCAGTTGTTTTGGATGCAGATCCCTTGATACCGGCCACAGGCGTGTTCCTGATCCACCGGCAAGTAAAACCGAATACGCATTTTTTATAGCACAGAGTTTATCTTTTTGCATATCTGTTTTTACCTCTCCCGTTGTTGGATGTACTTTTAAGAAATGCTTTTGTCTGTACAACATCATAGCCGAACAAGGTATTTACTTCTTTTTTCAGTTCATAGCTGCATTGTACATTATTATTACTTGATATATCAAGGATTGTATCTGTTTTCCCTGGATCACTAAGGTGAATATAACTTTTGCATGTTCCTGGATGTTTTTTTAAAATATCCCGCAGTTCAAGAAGAAGCTCTCTTTTTAATTTTGTAAGATCAAGATTAAAAATAACACTTGCGACCCAGGTTTCCTCAGCCTTCTCAATGGGAACAAGGGTATCGGCCAGAATTTTTATACTTTTTTCATCTTTCTGAAGGCTTCCCTGAACAAAAAGAGGATTATCTTCAATCAAAAGGTCACACACAGTCAGATAAACAGAGGGAAAAACCACCACCTCAAAGGAACCGTGCATATCCTCCATTGTTAAAAATGCCATCAAATCATTTTTTTTTGTCTTGATTATTTTAATATCTCTTATAATGCCGCCGAGTCTCACAAGGGATTCATCAGCTTTTTCACCTGCTTCAGCAGAATTTGTATTGGCAAATTTTTTAAGGAGTTTGTTATATTTGTCCAGGGGATGCCCAGTTACATAAAAACCTAAAAATTCCTTTTCAAAAGTCAAAAACTGTTTTTCACCCCACTCATCAATTTCAGGAATCCTGGGCGTATTTATGGAGATTTTGTTTGCTCCGCCCATGTCAAAAAGACTCATTTGGGGATCTGATTTTTCTTTTTGCATTCGCTGACCATGATTCAGAGCATCTTCCAAAACTGCCATCATACGACTCCGATATTCACTGGTGGAATCGAATGCACCGCATTTTATAAGACTTTCCACAACCCTTTTATTCAATTTCTTCAGTTCCACCCGCTCACAAAAATCGAACAATGAGGTAAAAGGCCTTTCTTTGCCGGCATCTATAATAGATTCAATTGCACCTTCTCCAACATTTTTAACTGCTGCAAGGCCGAATCTTATTTTTAAATCTTTAACAGAAAATTCCTTTCCGCTTTCATTAATATCAGGGGGAAGAACCTCTACACCACAATTTTTACACTCTGCTATATATTTCACAACCTTATCTGTGGTGTGCATTTCACTTGTGAGGAGTGCCGCAAGATACTCCACAGGAAAATGAGCTTTTAAATAGGCTGTGTGATAAGCAATCAGAGCATATGCCGCACTATGGGACTTGTTAAAACCGTAACCGCCGAACTTTTCGATTAAATCAAAAATCTGTGTTGCTTTTTTTTCATCTATTCCATTTTTAATACCGCCGCTTACAAACCGTTGTCTGTGCCTGGCCAGAATAGAAAATATCTTTTTCCCCATGGCTTTTCTCAGGTCATCTGCCTCTGCCATGGAATAGCCTGCCAAAAGGCTGGCAATTTTCATAACCTGTTCCTGATAAACAATAACCCCGTAAGTCTCCTTTAAGACAGATTCCAACTGAGGAACTATATACTCCACCTTTTGCACCCCATGCTTTCTATCAACAAAATCGTCAACCATTCCACTATCCAGGGGACCCGGGCGGTAAAGTGCCACAAGCGCAATAATATCATCAAAGCATTCCGGCTTCATCCTTATTAAAAGGTTTTTCATCCCGGAACTTTCCAGCTGAAAAACTCCGGTTGTCTCTCCAGAGGCAAGAAGAGCATATGTTTTGGGATCATCCCAGGGATTATTCTGCAGATCTGGAGGCACCTTTTTTTGATCTTTGATAAGGGAAAGGGTATTATCTATAACTGTAAGGTTTCTAAGGCCGAGAAAATCAAATTTTACCAATCCGATCTTTTCAACATATTCCATATCGAACTGGGTTATCACCTCCCCATTTTTCCCTTTATATAAAGGGAGATATTCCACAAGGGGTTTATCCGAAATAACAACTCCGGCTGCATGGGTAGATGCGTGCCTGGTCAAGCCTTCCAGGGTTTTACAAATTTGAAGAAGATCATCAATTTCAGGCTTTGTTTCTGCAAGCTCCAGTATCCTGGGCTCTTGCTCTAATGCATCATTAAGGCTGATATTTATTACATCCGGAACCATCTTGGCGATGGCATCGACCTCCTTTAAAGGGATATCGAGTGCTCTTCCAACATCGCGGATCACAGCCCTGGTTTTCATTTTTCCAAATGTTATGATTTGAGCTACATATTCCCCGCCGCCATACTTATCAACAACATATTGAAATACTTTTTCCCTTCCGTTTATACAAAAATCAACATCAATATCAGGCATACTTTTTCTGGCAGGATTTAAAAACCGCTCAAAGATAAGACCATGTTCAATGGGATCAATATCTGTAATAGCCAGGGAATATGCCACCAGGCTTCCTGCGGCAGACCCGCGGCCGGGTCCCACAGGTACGCCGTTTTCCCTGGCATATTTTATAAAATCTGAAACTATCAGGAAATATCCTGGAAATCCCATATCAATTATAATGGAAATCTCAGTCTCAAGGCGGTCATTATATATTTTTTCTTCGACATCAGGATTTTTTTTCCTGATCGTTTTTAAAACACGCTCATAACCTTCATGAACCTTTTTTCTGAATGCATCATCGATACTTAAATCTGACTGGGAATCGAATTTAGGAAAATGATATGTATTAAAATCAAATTCAACATTACACCGTTTTGCTATTTCCGATGTATTGGAAATAGCGCCTGGATAATCTTCAAATGCAGAACGCATCTCATCTGGTGACTTAAAATAGAGCTGATCTGTACTGAATTTAAAACGAGATTCATCCGTGATCTTATTTCCGGTCTGAATACATAATAATACCTCATGGGCCCTGACATCCTGCCGGTCAAGATAATGGCAGTCGTTTGTAGCAACCAGGGGGATAGAAATTCTTTTGCTCATATGCAAAAGTTCCATATTAACTTTTTCCTGAATATCAATACCGTTACTCTGGACCTCCAGAAAAAAATTCCCGTCTCCAAATATTTTCCGATAAAATTGAGCTGCCTGCTCAGCCTCATCATTTTTTCCCTGCTTTATCAGCATAGGAATTTCGCCATGAAGGCATGCTGAAAGGGCAATAAGACCTTTAGCATGCTGCTGCAAAAGGGTTTTATCAACACGGGGTTTATAGTAAAATCCATCAAGCTGAGCAATGGATGCAAGTTTGCAGAGATTTTGATACCCTTCCAAGGTTTCAGCCAGAAGCACCAGATGGGAAAGGCCTTTATTATCTTCGGGGGTTCTGTCTGCTATTGTTCTTGGTGCAACATAAACTTCACATCCTATAATCGGTTTTATCCCGGCAGCTTTTGCCTTTTCATAAAACTCAACGGCTCCGAACATAACCCCGTGGTCGGTGAAAGCCACGGAATTCATACCAAACTCTTTTACCCTGGCCAAAAGCGGATCTATCCTGATGGCTCCATCAAGGAGGCTGTAGTTTGTATGGAGATGAAGATGAACAAATGATTCTGTCATTTTATAATTAAGGTCCGGTTAATTTTTATAGTTTAGCTGGAATTATGATAAGGAACGGAGATGAAATAAGTTGAGCAGAAATAGCGCAG
>CAZNFB010000164.1:0-6258 GCA_964572105.1 uncultured Desulfobacteraceae bacterium | reverse complement strand
GGCAGGCGCCTCAACACTTAAAATTGCGAACTTATTTCGTCCCCGTTCCTTAATAAAATATTCAAAAGCACATTGGTACTATATATTTTGTCTATTTTGCCGTCAATAAAATGTTCATTAGTTAAAGTAAATCTTCGAGTAACTATTCAACGAAACAACCGGGTTCCCGGCCTCTATTTTAAAAATAACGTTTATTACGATTAGCTGTTATGGTGTTCTCAAAAAACATGGGACTTCAATTGGTTACGTGCTGAATTTAAAACTTTGTTACTTAAAAGCTGATATGTATAGCTAAATCAGCATCGCTGATTGATGCGATATAGACCATAGTTATAACCAAGCCCCAAAAAAAAATTTAAGTGTTAATAAATTACAGATTTTCCCCGGAAATTGTCAGGACAATTCTTCCTGCGTTCCCGCCGTCTTCCAGGGCATCATGGGCAGCTTTAGCATCTTCAAGGGAAAATCTTTTTGCGATTACAGGTTTGATCTTACCATCTTTTACAAGTTTGACGGATGATTCCAGATGATCTTTGGTTGAACCGTATGTGCTTAGCAGATTTATCCCCTTTAGAAAAATTTGTGCGGGGCTGAATTTAACAAAATCCCCTGTTACCTGCCCGCAAAAAACCCAGCGTCCATATTGCGCCATACTCTTTAATACAGATCTGAAAGTGGGTGTACCAACACAATCTATTGCCACATCAACCCCGTTGCCATTGGTGAGCTCATCGATTATTGGCGAAAAATCTTCCCCCCGGTCTGTAAAAACAACTTTATCAACGCCGAAATTAAGGAGTTCATCCATGGCATCAGCAGAAGTAACATGGGCTATAACCCTTGCTCCTGAAAGGAGTGCAAGCTGTATTGCGTGAATTCCAAGCCCGCCGTTTGCGCCGGTCACCAGCACTGTGTCACGGGGCGTTACCTTTCCAATATCTATTACTGCGTTAAAAACCGTACCTATGGCACATGATATAAATGAAGCTTCATCATAGGGTACCTGGTCGGGAAGGCTCACAAGATTGTATTCGTCAATAATCACATATTCTGCATATCCTCCGTTTAAACCTGTATCACCGATTAAAATAGCATCCGGGCAGGAAGCATTTCTCCCTGTTTGACAGTATTTACATACGCAGCATAAATTACTCCATGGAAGGCATACAACTCTGTCGCCGGTTTTAAATTTTTTTAAATTTTTTCCTGTTGAAACAATTTTTCCTGATATTTCATGCCCCAAAATTACAGGATAACTTACATTTTGTCGAAAAATCCCTTGTCGTACCAAAATATCGTGTCTGCATACTCCGCAGGCTTCCACTTTCACAAGGACCTGGCCCTCCCCCGGGATCGGAATTTCAATATTTACAAGCGTCAGAACATCGGAAGAGCCTGTCTCTTTTGCCACCATAGCCCACATATTTATTTTCTCCTTTTTTCAGGAAGTATTTAGCTTATTCTTGACATAATCATAATATAATAATTTAATGTTATATTTTGTAACTTTTTATACAGTTGGTCAAGCATTGTATTTTAATTTTATGAGAGGCAATTAAAAAATTGAAGTTAAAATAATCAGCCTGTTTTACTCCTCAGGCTTTTGTAACAATTGATTTAGGAAATCTTCCATAATTTTCTTAAAACTTCTAATCTTTTGCTTATTCATCAACAAAGTAACTCTTATGGGGGATACTATATATTCTCCTGAAAATTTACATATATTTTTAAATTTTGAATAAAAGGGAAAAATGGATATAATAAAATATACGCAGGAACATAAACTATTTAGAAAACGTGTCAAAGATTTTGTTAAAAAAGAGATCACCCCCAATATAGAGCAGTGGGAAAAAGAAAAAATAGTTCCCAGATCTTTTTGGGAAAGGATGGGAAAAGAGGGACTTTTATGCACAACCCTCCCCTTAGAATATGGAGGATCGGGCCACGACCTTCTTTATTCTGTAATTTTGATGGAAGAATGTTCAAAAACCAATCAATCCGGATTGGGAGTTTTT
Source organism: uncultured Desulfobacteraceae bacterium (assembly GCA_964572105.1). GTDB lineage: Bacteria > Desulfobacterota > Desulfobacteria > Desulfobacterales > BuS5 > DAOWMW01. The sequence goes on along the minus strand of CAZNFB010000164.1, from coordinate 4,243 downwards.
ATGCACAGCGATGTTTTTGTTCCGTATATATTCACATTCGGTTCCGACGAAATTAAAAAAAAATATCTTCCAGGGTGTGCCTCAGGTGAAATAATCACGGCTTTGGCCATGACAGAACCGGATGTGGGGAGTGACCTTGCCGCCATGGGAACTACTGCTGTTGATGATGGTGATGCGGTTATTATAAATGGGGCAAAAATATTCATATCAAACGGAATAAATTGTGGAATCGTCGTTGTTGCTGCGAGGAATCCTGAAATAAATAATCCATATGGAGCTATCTCCCTGTATATCGTGGAAGATGGGACTCCGGGATTTGAAAAAGGGAATAAATTGAATAAGCTGGGTATGCACAGCCAGGACACTGCTGAACTTTTTTTTACAAATTGCAGAATCCCTAAAAAAAATACCCTGGGCGCAAAAGGGGCCGGCTTCAAAATGATGATGGAAAAATTGCAGCAGGAACGGCTCTTTACTGCCCTTTGGGCTGTGAGCAAAGCAGAATATGTTCTTGAACAGGTTATGGAAATTTATAGAAAAAATTCTGGTGCAGGAAAATCGATCCCCAAATCTCAGTCAAACCAGTTTACTCTGGTGGAGATGGCCACAGATGTAAAACTCGGCAGAACATTTGTAGATAAGTTAATTGTGGAGCATATTGCGAAAAAAAATATCGTTGATCAGACCTCCATGGCTAAATTCTGGGCAACAGAAATGATCCGCCGTTTAACAAACAAATCTCTTGATATTTGTGGAGAAGCAGGCATCTTGGAATCATGTCCCATGGCACGGCAATGGAGAGATATAAGATCATGGTCAATATTTGCAGGAACCAATGAAATCATGAGAACAATAGTCTCAAAATCCATGGGGCTTTAATTTATATTAAAGGGTAATATTTTTGATATGTGACAGTTGGTGAAACGATTTGGAGTTTGAGCTCAAATACTGATAACTATTAAACCTAAAAGGTGTCAAAATGAAATTAAAAGGAAAAGTTGCTATTGTTACAGCTTCGGCTGGAGCGGGTATTGGTCAGGCTGCGGTGAGAGCTTTGGCAGATGAAGGTGCCAATATAGTGGTTTCAGATATTCATGAGGAAAGAACAATGGGTTTAGCTGCTGAAATTAAATCCAAAACCGGCCTGGAAACATTGGGCGTTGTATGCGATGTTTCCAAGCAGGATCAGATCAGTAATCTCATTAACAAAACTTTAGAAAAATTCGGTAAAATAGATGTCCTGGTAAATAATGCTGCAAGGGAAATTTTGGCCCAGATTAAAGATATGACCAATGAACAATGGGATACAGTAATGGATGTGGCCCTCAAAGGGACCTTCCAGTGCTGCAGAGCCGTATTGCCCACAATGATAGAACAAAAAAGCGGCAGTATCATAAATATTTCATCTGTTGCGGGTTGGATCGCATCTGATCATGGAGAATCCCATTACTGCGCAGCCAAGGCAGGAGTTATGGCTTTTACCAGGTGCCTGGCGCAAGAGGTTTCAAAGTATGGAATCAGGGCAAATACCATAGCCCCGGGCCTTATTATGAATGATTTTTTAAAACGGATATATCCTGCTGAATTCTTTGAAGAGACCGTAAAAAAAATACCCGTGGGAAGGGCTGGTAAACCTGAAGATATTGCCAACGCAATAGTATTTCTGGCCTCGGATGATTCCAGTTATATGGCTGGAGAAACCATGAGTGTATGCGGCGGATTTTATATGAAATAATTCAGTAACTATTCAGTATGGCTGATGAAAGATACGCAGCAGGTATGATCTGATTAAAACATTTAAAATTGTTTGAACATATTAGGGAGCGTTAAGGAAAAGCCATCAGAGCCTAACTTATTTGTATCATTTACTGGCTTAACGACCTCTTATGCGTAAGTTTTTAATAATTTAATCAAGATTATACCTGTTGCTTACATATTTTTAAACGGAGGGTTAATATTGAAGTTAAAGGATAAAGTTGCTGTAATAACAGGTTCCAGCAGGGGTATGGGAAGACTGGTTGCCCTTGAAATGGTAAAAGAAGGGGCTAAGCTGGTCATAAATGGCACAACTCCTGAATATGTTGACGGGGTTGTAAAAGAGATTACAGATTCAGGTGGGGCCGCTGTTGCCTGTTATGAATCTGTGGCCACCATGGCCGGAGGGAAAAAAATTGTAGATACAGCAGTAAAACATTATGGAAAAATAGATATCCTTGTTAATAATGCAGCTATTACAAGGGATGGCTTAATGATTAAAATCACCGAAGATGACTGGGATTCGGTTATTGCTGTGGACTTAAAAGGTGTCTTTACCTGCACAAAGGCTGCCATGGAGCATATGATTAAGCAGGAACACGGAAGAATAATAAATGTTGTTTCAGCATCGGGAAGGGGCGGCAATATCGGGCAGGCAAATTACAGCGCGGCCAAAGCCGGAGTAATTGCTCTTACCCAAACATGTGCAAAGGAATTGGGAAGGTACAATATTACAGTAAATGCAATAGGTCCATCCCATAAGACCCGAATGTACGACGGGATACCCGATAAAGTGCTGAAAAAGATAACAGCTGCAAGGGCACTGGGAAGATTGTCAGAGCCTGAAGAGATTCCACCGGCTTTTATATTCCTTGCATCAGATGAAGCAAGTTATATTACAGCTCAGATAATTGGTGTTGATGGAGGGCTTTCCCTTTAAATTCCATAAAACATGATATCTTTTTCTCCTGAAAAAAATATCATGTTCATTCTATTTAAGGAAAAACCTGCATTCTATATATTAATTAAACACCGTTGATATCTTACAATCTACTATCTCCATAATCCTTTTATATACATCCTCAAAGTCTTCACCACTATTTTGAAAATAATGTATCGACTCATGGTTGTTTAATCTGTGCAGCCCGCCTCCCCTTTCCAGAAGCTCCATGTGAATATATGCTTCATTTCCTGCCAGGGGATTAAATTTTTCAGGGTCAACAAAAATATCAAAACACCCCGGCTTAGTGGCCACATTCCATACAGTTTTAGGTTCTTTGCATGCATCAAAGGCAAATTTTAGCCTGCTGTGATGATGTTTTTTTAAAAATTCAATCCTGGTGTTTACTTCGGCAATATTCATACCATGGGCAGGGAGGGCCATGGATATATTTTCAAGCCTGCTCAGCTTATCCAGGGTTCTTAAATATTCCACCAGATCATTGGGATGGGGAGTAATGGGATATAAAATTACATCCCCTGAAATAAGAAGCCTGTTTTCATCTTCATCAGAACCCACAACAAGAGATATGGATCCAGGAGAATGCCCCGGAGTATGCTTGACTGTAATAAAATCACTGCTAATCCCGTCAACGCATAGAGGACCTTCATCAAAAAGAGGATAATCCACCTTTACAAATAAATCATCAGATTCTTTTTTTATACATGCAGTATATTCGGGGGTGGCATACACAGGGATCGGCATCCCCATTGCCGAATATTTTGGACGACCCTCAAAGACCATTCTGGCCAATCCCCAGGGATTACTTATACGGTCAGTATCCATAATATGCGCCAGGACCTTGGCATTGCTCTTTTTTACTATGGATCCACCCATGAGGAAATGATCAAGGTGCCCATGGGTAATAATCAAAAGTTCCATATCTTTTAAGGAATAACCGGCTGCATTAAGACCGGATATCAGCTCCATCTCGCTGAGATTATCAGGCAAATCTTTGATATCAGAGGGTATCTTTTGATTTCTCCAATAGTAAAAAATTTTTTTAGCCAGATGTGTGGGCAATCCTGTATCAACGAGGGTCAAGGCTTTATCCTCTATTACATACAAATTTGTAGGTCCCGGCCCTATAAGATCAGGGCAAAAAGTTGTTATTTGAGTAACCTTTCGACCCTTGGATAAAGTGTACTGCTTAACACCTCCGCTTCCCAGACCCGGTTTAGCGGGCATTATAAGTTTTTCTTCCATAGTAGTTTATCCTGATTCAGCGTGAATTAAAGGTACAATTTATAGTAATTATTCAGCGAATATGTACGGCAGCAGGTATAATTTGATTATACCTGAAAACTATACGTATCGTTATGCTTCACCCGCCGGGCGGGGTATAATGACAGTCATTAAAAATTTGATAGACTTCAACAAACAACAACCTTTTCAAAAAAGCGCCGCTGTAGCCCGGTCGGTTGTGCAAGTGCTTGGTCGAGTAAGCAAGGGGAACCGCCCCCCAAGCTTCTCACAGAACCGTACGTG
>CAZNFB010000163.1:4667-6279 GCA_964572105.1 uncultured Desulfobacteraceae bacterium | reverse complement strand
AAACAATTAAACTTTCCGTATTTTCTTTTTTGCAATTTTCTAACCGGACACTGCTGCCTGTCACTGATAGAAACATAAAATAGTTGGGCAGACCTATGCGATTTACCGTCCCCTGATCGGTGGTTTTGGACGGCCACCCCCCGGTGGATTGATACCCGGAGGTTTTGATGGCCAATCCGGCCGATCAATAATAACCGTTGTGTGATCACCATAGCCCCAATACGGGTACGGATCATAGTAACTTTCGTAATAGATTGTGGAATGGGTTGATCCTGAACCGGCACAACCTGAAAGGAATAGTATAGTTCCCGCAATAATGATAAATGTCAGTCGCTTGAAAATTTTCATTCTATTCTATCCCCCTTTTAATTATTGATTCCTGACCATTCCTGAATCATAAAAAGAGCGCCGGAAGGATCTGCCAGTAAAGCGACCTGATCAACAAAGTCAGGGTTCTCAGGCTCAATGATAACCCTTCCCCCCAGTTGTTTTGCCAAGGTTGATATTGCCTTGACATCATTCACCTTGATCACTGGAACCCATCTTTGCTCCAAAGCCTTGTTAAAAAGATTTCGGATTCCGGCACGCCATTTCTCACCAGCTTTCAGTATCCAATATGAATCCAGCTTTTCAATCGCCGAATACCCTGCAAGTTTTTTATAAAAACTGGCTGAATCAATCGGCTTGTTGGTCCAAAGTTCATGCCAAAGCCAGGAACCTTCTGCAATCGGCCCGTCGTTAGGATCACCGTTTTTCGTATATATCAAAGAAAATTGCGCCCCTTGCGGGTCACTCACCAGGGCAACCCGTCCTCGATCCCCTATATTTTCGGGCCCCTTATGCACAATGCCCCCATTTGTTAAAATCACACTTGCTGCTTGATCGACATCGGGAACGGACAGAGATGCAATCCAGCGTGCAGCATGGCGTTCAGTTAATTTTGGCTGAATATTTATTATCCCGCCGATACGTTTGTTGTTGAGTTTAATGATTGTGTATCGGCCACGCTGCTCAAAAGTCCAATTCAATAGCTGGCCATAAAAAGTTTTAGTTGTAGCAACATCGCTGGTGACAAGGTCGTGCCAGACAAATTTACCCGGATAATGGACCAGGGAGCTTTCTTCTAAAATGGAATCAGGGCTGTGGATCAGGGAACAGCCCGTATGAAGGGTGATTATGATGCCGCAAAGCCCGAAAAAAATGAATAGTCGAAAAAGGGGCATATTCCTGTTATTAATTTTCTGCATGTTTTTATATCCTTTATTGAAACTGTAAGATCGTTCGATAAAAAGTACCTGTATCGTCGGTCTTACAAACAGGTTAGTGCTGAGTAGTTATCTTCTCAGCCCTCTGCTTGCCGGTCTGTTGGAGGAGGGCCTTCCAATTGGTTGCCTGGTGTTTCCAACATTTGACTTCATATTATGCTTTGATTTGCCTGGCACAGGTCTTGAGTTTGCTTTTCCCGAGGGAGCAAAAGCCTTATTATCCTTGCCCCTGCTTTTGGCTCCGGCTTTTTCTGAGGTCGGTTTCCAGTCTTTCTGTACCTGCTTACCTGTTGATTTTTTGAAATCACTATTTTTTGAATTATTGGTCTTTGAATTATTGGTCTTTG
>CAZNFB010000163.1:0-4567 GCA_964572105.1 uncultured Desulfobacteraceae bacterium | reverse complement strand
TTTGAATTATTGGTCTTTGAATTATTGGTCTTTGGCTTATTGGTCTTAGGTCTCTCCCTTTTCTGGTTTAATTCTTGCCTGTTTTTAACCCCTTTATTCCTTTGGGCAAATGATGTGTTTGGATTTTTAGCTTCAAAATCATTACGCCTTGATTCTTTTTGCAGTTCCATGGAGGTGCTGCTTGTTCTAACATCTGTATAATTATATGAATTATTTACATTTATGTGGACGTTTACATTTCTTTGATATCTATGCACAGGATAGGGGTGCCAGGGATGGTAATAGGGTGGATAATATCCCCAATAAAATGGTGAATACCATGGGCTGTAAAGTGGTCCCCAAAAAAATACAAAAATTACAGGCGGATGAACATAGACAGGTTCAACTATATAGCCGGGGCCATACATATATACGTCCCCGACTACTTGAACCTGAGTTTCACCCTTACTGTCTTTTTCAACATCAATAGTTGCTACATCCTGATATTGATCTTTTTCAATAACTGCCTGAATTGTGACTAAATGAGTTTTATCCTTTGAAGTCTCTACAACCCTGAGATAATCAACTTCTCCGTCTTTGTTCAGATCCAGGTTTGAAATTTGAGTTTTTGGATCATTGAGCTTTTTTTCAAATTCTTCCAGATTTTTCGAATCTCCAAATAGCGATGCCACAGCCTCCAGATCCAGGTTGTCACTAATATCTGTGTCTTTTGCTTCAACAGTAGTCACGTCTTGTGCGTACAAGTTACCGCCAGCTATAAAGAAAACAATTAACAGACTTCCAAACAATTTTTTCATTATTACTCTCCTTTATTTTGGAACAAAATCCACATGTATATTAAAATCGCCTGCTGCCATGAAACTGAAGTTTTTTTTTAGATAATTTTAACCCCGATCTTGCTCAATATATGGGAATCATAAAAAAAATAAAAGAAGAACTTTCAATTTTTATAATAATCCTTGTACATCCTTAGGGTATCCGGAATTTTAAAAATTCTTTGCAGAAGATAAGTAAAAAAAAGGCGAAGAACCATAAAAAAATTTGAGGCGTCTCCTTTTTGCCAGCGCCTCGATGAAATGGTGGCATTTGAAAACAAAAAAACTATTCTTCCTGTTTTAAGAAGCCTGAGACTGAACTCAACATCCTCCATTAAGGGAATATCTGGAAATAATTTATTATCAACAACATTTTTTCGTCTAAAAAACTGAATCTGATCTCCAAAGCTTATTTTAAAGAAAACAGCACGTAAACCATTAAGAAACTCAATAAATTTCATTTTAACCGATGCTGTTTCAAATAGAGTACCTGCAGCACCTCCTGCTACATCAGAATTAAGGATTAAAAATTCTTTTATTTCAGAAAAAATATTGGAGTTTATAACAGCATCAGCATGGACAATTGCAACAATATCACCAGCAGCAGAGTTAATCCCCTGGAGAATCTGCCCCCCTCTGCCCCCGTTGTTTTTAATGGCATTATTACTGGTAATAACCAGTGCCCCGGAAATTTTCGCAATATTTTCAGTATTATCTGCAGAACCTCCATCTATTACAATAATCTCTGTAACAGCAGGGTCTTTTTTAACACTGGCGATGCATTTTCCAATTTTATCCTCCTCATTTAGCGCCGGTATAATTACCGATACTGAATCCGGTATTTCATGTATACCATTGTAAACCTCCCGTTTACGGGCATAATAAAGTTCAAAGGAAAAAAAAATAAAAAAAGGTGACCATTCAATAATCTGAGCCCAAATGGGTAAAGTCCACTCTTCACCAGCCCATGCAACACTCTTTGTAACATAATATAAACAGGCGGTGAGCGACAAGACAATCCATGACGCTGAGTTACGGATAACAGCAAAGGGAAGAATCCAGCTTATGTACCAGATATGAATGGTTGGTGATAAAAGAAGAAGAGAGCTAAAAGCATAGAAAATCCCTTTCACAGGATCAATATCTGCGAATCGGTTTTTACTGATATAAAGATTGTTAAATTTTATTATTCCAAAGAGCATAAAAAAGATAAAAAGTATTTTGCATACAAGTGTCGCTCCGGAGATTTCTCCTGATATTATCCTGAAAATTGAATGAAAAGATCCGTTAAACGCAAATTCATTTCCAAACTGACGGATTCCGGTAAATAATAAGAGCCCCTTTTCACTTTCAAAAGGGATATACGGCAAAATAAGTGGGAAAAGAATAATGGGTAAAAATTTAAAGTTATCGCGGTTAACAAAAAAAGGGAGGGCAATTACCGCAACATATTTTACCTGAATTGCAAGCCCGGCAAAAATAAAAAGGAGGAGCCATTTTTTTCTGTCATAACAGCATAAAGCTCCAAGAAGGAAAAAATTCTGCATGGAGTCAAAATGTCCTTCACCGGCAAAGCTGTATAGTATTAGCGGATTAAAAGCATAAAGTATGACCCACCTGATATTTATTTTTCGCCTGGCAAGAATTGAAATAAGAAATAAAATACTTGCAAGATCAAAAACAAGCATAACCATTTTAACCAGGTTTAAAGAGACCGATACCTTTGTTATAAGGGAAAAGGTATATATCATAAAAGGAGGGTATGCTGCAGCAATTCCTGGATGATTAATCAGTGAATGAAAAGGAAACCGTGCTGCGTAATCTGCAAGACTACTCGCATTTGGTGGGAATAAATAGGGATTTATCCCTTCGGAGAAGAGAGAGCCTTCCCAGAGATATCTGTAGACATCATCCGAAGGTGCCTGGAGAAAAATAAGTCCGCGGGCTGCAATACAAACAGCTATAATCAATAAAACACTTTTTTTATCAAAGCTTTTTAAAGGGAAATGGAAAAAAAGAAAAAAAGAGGTCAGCCATATGGCCGAATAAATAAAAATAAATCCGGCACCGGTGAGGACTATACCTGCAAATGAAAAAGAACCTGAGCCCGATGTTCCCCAAAGTCCGCCGCAGAGACAGGTGATAAAAAAAAGTAAAAGGAAAAAACAGAAATATAAGGTATCTGTTTTTTCCCTTTTATGTATGGAATCACCAAAGGCTTTCATGGGTTAAGATAACCGCTGCGCAAATGCAAAAGAGTTAAAAATCCTGTGCAAAGAAAACCAGCGGCATAAATTGCAAGAAAGGGGCAGATAAGATATTTTTCGTGTGAAATATACGCTGCAAAGGAGAATGTGCAGTAAATGCCCACTGCAATTTCAACCAGCGCTGAAACCGGTAAAACTGCTTTGTAAATTTTTTGCTGGGAATCACCTTTTTTTGGAGTTCTTATAAAGTCACTTTTTTTTCCAATAACCGCTTCAAAAACGGCCCTTGAATTGGAAATGGCAATACCGGTTCCAATAACTATAAGAACCGGAATCCAGAGTATGCGGGATATCCAATTTTTATATGCAGCCTTCTGGCTCATAATATAAAGGGAACTTGGAGCACTCATGGATAAAAAGAGGATTACCGCTAAAAGAAAAAATAGAATCGGACCAGGGCCGTTTTCAAGTAGAATCATAACCGGTAATGCAAAAATTGCAAGAATCAGCATAAAAGGGTGAACAAAATAATGGGTAAGATGAAAAAATGCCTCAATTTTTTTAAATAGAGGAATCTCCATTCTTAAAAGAGATGGAAACAGTTTTATTGCTGTTTCCACAGAGCCCTTTGCCCATCTGAACTGCTGGCTTTTAAACGCATTGATATCTTCAGGAATTTCAGCAGGAACAATTAAGTCCGGCAGGTAGATGGTCTCCCAGCCTTTAAACTGAACCCTGTATGATAAATCCATATCTTCAGTGAGGGTGTCCCACTCCCATCCGCCACCATCGATAATGGCCTCTTTTCTCCAGATACCTGCTGTCCCGTTGAAATTCATAAAAAGCCCCCCCCAGTTTCTGGCTGATTGTTCTATCATGAAATGTCCGTCAATACCCAGGGACTGAGCACGGGTGAGAAGAGATGACTTTCGATTTAAATGACCCCATCTGGCCTGAACAAGGCCCAGGTTTTTATCATCCAGGAAAAATGGAATGGTTTTTAGAAGATAATCTCCAGGAGGTACAAAATCAGCATCAAACACAGCAATAAATTCTCCTTTAGCTGTTTTCATGCCCTCGGCCAGTGCGCCTGCTTTAAATCCGGTACGATCTTTTCTTCTTATAACTTTTATTTGATAACCTTTACCTGAAAGTTCATCAGCAATACTGTTAATGAGCTGAATAGTTTCATCATTGGAATCATCCAATACCTGAATTTCATGCCTGCCTTTTGGATATTTCATATCACAAACATAGCGAATGATCCTTTCTGCCACATTATATTCATTAAATACAGGTATTTGTGTTGTCACAAAAGGAAGGCGATCTGAATTTTTATAAAAGTCAAAGGAATCTAATATATCCCTCCGTTTAATAGCGGCCTTTTTAAAACCTTTTTTGTATAAAAATATCATCACATAGGAGTTTAAACCGTACAGCATAAGCATACATGCCGATGAAAAATAAATTATCAAAATCAGAAACTTTAAAAAATTTAATAGATCAGTAATTTGTCCACCTTTTCAGTTATTATTCAGCAGTGTT
>CAZNFB010000162.1:2392-6379 GCA_964572105.1 uncultured Desulfobacteraceae bacterium | reverse complement strand
CAAAATATTAAAAGCCTGCAATTCATCAACTATTCAAATAAACATAAATCGATCATTGCACTAATCAAAATTATAATTTTGATGTTTTTACCAAAATTAAGTGATTCCATCAATTAAGACAATGACCTTTTTTTTTACAATACAGTTTTTAAAAAGTCCGGAGTTAATAAATGCCCAGGGTAAGTGTTGTAATTCCAACATATAATTCAGCAAAATTTCTGTCTTGTTCTATAACTTCTGTAATAAATCAGACCTTCAAGGATTTTGAAATCATAGTAGTTGATGATGGATCATTCGACGATACAGAAAAAATATTAAAACCCTATTTAAAAGATATTAGATATTTTTATCAAAAAAATTCTGGTTCTGCAAAAGCAAGAAATATAGGAATTAATAAAGCGAATGGGGAATGGATTGCATTTTTAGACAGTGATGATTATTGGGAAAACAACCATATTGAAATGATGATCAGTAAACAGAAAAAAAATCCTGAAGCTGATTTAATTTACGGGGGTAAATGCTGGATAGACCAATATGGTAACGGAATCAAAGATGTGCCATTGCAATCTGCTTACCCTGAAGGCTGGATTTTTTCAAAATTATTTTATGACAATTATATTTCAACGTCATCTACTGTTTTTGCAAGACGTTCTGTCTTGATTGACTTAGGCGGTTTTAATGAGCAGCCTGTTTTTAGAAACGCCCAGGATTACGACATGTGGCTGCGCTTAGCAGCAAATTCAATAATTGTTTCCATTCCAGAGTTAATAATAAACTATAGAAGACATGATAACAACAAAACCCTTGATAGTGCTGGCAAAACAAAGGGGGTTCTTGCCGCTTTAAATAATGCAGTATGTATGGTACTGGCCAATAAAGTGCATGAAAACAATCATCCAGAACAAATTAACGTCATCAAAAGGATGACAGGGGTGTACAAAGATTTCACGATGGGCCTATTTTATATTGGGAATTATAAAGAAGTAAGAAAAATTGCCTTTGAGGGAATAAAAAAAAAATATTTTTCTTTAAATTTAATTATTATTTGGTGCTTAAGCTGGATAAAGCCTGAATTTATCAATAAATTGAGAAAATGGCGCAAGCTTGTGAAGTCATAATCAAATTGGCAAGGACATTTTATAATGATAGATGCTGAAACTTTTAAAAGTGGGGTTCTTTCTTTTCTTAATAATATGAGCACAGGTGAACCTGGAGTGTATCAAAATTGTGCTGGAGGAAAAGACACATTGTATGCATCCTGTTTTGCACTGATGATTTATCATTACTTTGGAGAACTTGATAAATTCGACTCAAGCTATTTAAAATCATGGGGTAATTATATTCTAAATTTTCAGGATAAAAACCAGGGATATTTCATTGGCCCTGAAATATCTGAAGGAAATTTTTTAAGTAACGGACATTCAAAAACACATTTGTGCTGGCATTCAACCGCACATATTTTACCTGTTCTGAGAATACTCGATTTAATGCCACGCTATCCATTACACTTTATGGAACCTTTTTTAAATATTAACTTTTTGAAACAATGGCTTGAGAAACGAGACTGGACAAAGGCATGGATTGAGGGGAATAATTTACTTTTTGTCGGACAATTTCTTATTTTTTTGGATGAAGATGAAAAAAACAAAAAGGCAAAAGACTCAATTTCTGTTTTATTGAGCTGGCTTGACAATCAAATCGATTTTAATACAGGCCTGTGGGGAACAAATGGATATTGCGATGTTTTCAATGCTGTTTATGGTGCTTACCATCAGTTATTACTTTATTATTATTTACAACATGATGTTATCTCAAAAAAAAATCTGATTAACGCAGTATTATCTTTACAACATTTTGACGGAGGATTTTCAAAAAATTGGGGTGGCGGATCATGTGAAGATGTGGATGCCATAGATATATTGGTTAACATGTATAAAAAAAATAATTACAATTATAAAAAAATTATCAAAGCTTTGAAAAAAGCATCGTATTCAGTCTTACGACGCATCACACAGGAAGGTGGTTTTGTATATAAGCGTGGAAAAGAATTTATGCATAATGGAATGGAGTATACATATGCTCCTGCAAATAAAGCCAATATGTTTTCAACCTGGTTCGGTGTTCATACACTTTTTTTAATTTCAGAGATCATTGACCTTCCCTGTACCAGGGGAATCGAATATAAATTTAACAAGTCCTGTTCAATGGGATGGCACTCAACAGGCAATCTTAAAAAAAAACCATTTTACGATGGTGATTCAGGGCAAATTATTCTGTCTAAGCTATTAAGTGACACATATTTTTTTGCAAAAGGAATGAAAGAAAAATTTACCATATTAGATAGAGCGTACAATGTTATTAAACGTTTTAAATAGGATCAATTTTCTACTCTTGCTGAGCAACCTGTTGATAATCGGATAAAGAATGAATGTTCAAAATAGCATCATTAAAGTAGCATATCTAATCGATACAATATCCTCTGATACGGCCGGAACACAAAAACAGCTCCTGGAAACAATCCTGCGTATTGATAAAACAGCCTTTGATGTTTCTCTGATATGCCTTTGGGAATCAGACTGGATGCGGAATAACAAATTGCCATGTTCCTGTTATATTCTATGCTATCAGGGTTTTTTTAGTTTCTCTTTTCCTAAAGTCGTTCGACGATTGACACAGATTATTGATGAAAAACAGATTCAAATTATTCAAACGTTTTTTGAAGATTCAATTTTTGTTACATGGATAGCCAGCTTTTTTACAAAACAACGAACAATCTTGCTCTCCAGCCGCCGTGATATGGGCTTGGGGAATCAAAATCAGCCATGGTATCATAAACTTTATACATTACTCCTTCCCTTTGTTAACAAACGATTTACCGGAATAATTACTAATAGTAAACAAATTCGTAAATACGCCGCAAAACGGGAAAAAACATCTGCAAATAAAATTAAAGTTATTTATAATGGCGTTGCAATCCCTGAAAAATCATCACATATTCCGCCAATATTGCAAAAAAATAATGGGAATATCTGGATTGGACTTGTTGCAAGCCTTACTCCGGTTAAACGACACGACCTGTTAATAAAAGCGTATGCAAATATAAAAACAGGTATACCAAAATTCAAAATACATATTCTTTTTTTAGGTGAAGGAAAAGAGCGGATTAAACTTGAAAACCTAGTCAAAAACTTACAAATAGAGCAAAATGTCCATTTCACCGGTGCAGTTAAAGATGTTACTACCTATCTCCATCAATTAGACATAGGGGTGCTCTGTTCAGATAGAGAAGGCTTATCCAATGCAATCTTAGAATATATGGCTTGTGCATTGCCAGTGGTTGCAACAAAAACGGGCGGCAATACTGAACTTGTTGATAAAAAAAATGGGATCTGCGTGCCAACGGATGATGCTGACGCCTTGGCTAACGCTCTTTTGCAGTTAATTGAAAATAAAGATATGCGCAGAAAAATGGGCACGGCATCTTTTGCAAAAATAAAACAATCCTTTTCCTGGCAAAAAACCATGACAGAGTTAGAATCATATTATAAATTACTTATTGTAAATTAAACTTATGAAATCAGTAAAAAAAATAAGAGATACAAAAACAGCTTTGGATTTATCCCCTTTTGAGTGGAAACAATACCATCCCTTTGAGTCAGACAATAAACAAAGTTCCTTTTTCCTTATAAATAAGAAAGATTACGTAAAAAATATAGCAAAAAAAATTGCGGTGGAACTTAAAGAGCATTTTGGCGCACACAGGGTTGTACTTTTTGGTTCTGCAGCAAGAGGAAACATTCATGCAAAGTCTGATATTGACATAGCAGTGTGGGGTATTCCGGCAAAGGATTTTTATAGAGCGGTTGCTTTTGCTACCGGGTACAGTAATGAATGGAAAGTGGATATGGTAGATGCGGAAGATTGTCGAGAGACTCTTAAACAGTCTATTTTGAAAGATGGAATTGAATTATGAGCAAAATCGGAGCA
>CAZNFB010000162.1:0-2292 GCA_964572105.1 uncultured Desulfobacteraceae bacterium | reverse complement strand
CTGGCTGTAAATTAATCTTATGAGCCTAACATCACTAAGAAAAAATATATTTGAACCTTTGTTGCTTAAAAAATCCCGCAGTCCAAAGCTTAAATACTGGCGCACCCTGGAAAAAACACAATATTATTCCCGGCACCAATTAGAAGAAATTCAGTGGCAACGCTTGCAGGATATTTATAAGTTTGTATGGCAGCATAATGAGTTTTACAAAAAACGTTTTTCGGCTGCCGGATTAACAGAGCAAAGCCTTAAAACGCCTTCTGATATTGTCAAATTACCTTTGCTTACCAAAAAAGATATTCAAGCCAATACAGAAGCTATGATTTCTGATGGTTTTTGTAAAGAAAAATTGCTCCACTTTAAAACCGGCGGTTCAACCGGCAAATCGCTTGATATTTATATGACAGAGGAATGCAGTGAATTGCGTAATGCCTGCGCCCGCAGACATGATCGATGGACTGGCTGGAATCCAGGAGACCCCATAGGTGCTGCCTGGGGAAATCCTAAATTGCCGGGATCGATCAAAGAAAAATTGAACAATGCCCTTGTTCAACCCTATATTTATCTTGATACCATGGCTGTGACAGAACAATCGGTGCATCAATTTGCGATAGCCTGGAAAAAAATTAAACCAACGCTTTTGTTCGGCCATGCGCATTCCTTATTTATCCTGGCTCAACATGTCGATGAAATGGGAGTTAAGGGAATTTGTCCTGCCGGAATATTATCAACCTCCATGATGCTTTTACCCCATGAGCGGACATTCATAGAAAAAGTTTTCAGACGCAAGGTTACAGACAGATATGGGTGCGAAGAGGTAAGCCTTATTGGTTGTGAGTGTGAAAAACATGATGGAATGCATATGAATATTGAGCATCTTGTAATTGAATTTATCAAAGATGACGGTTCTTATGCCAAACCTGACGAACCTGGTAATATTGTAACAACTGATTTAATGAATAAGGCCATGCCTTTTATTCGATATAAAGTTGAAGATGTGGGAATACCCCTTGATAAAAACTGTCCCTGCGGACGCGGGCTGCCACTTATGGGGAAAGTAACAGGGAGAGTTGCGGATTTCCTTATAAAACCGGATGGGACAAAAATAGCTGGAATTTCACTTATTGAAAATACTCTCACTAAAATCCCTGGTATTGATCAAATGCAGATCATTCAGAATGCAATTGATCATGTGTCGTTAAATATTGTTCCTGGTAAAGCGTTCAATGAGGCAAGGCAAAGAGATCTGAAAAATTATTTTGAAAATTGCTTTGATCAAAAAATCAATGTTACGATTAAAAAAACAGATTATATCAGGCCGGAAAAATCAGGGAAATATCGATTTTCTATTTGCAAAATCATCTAACCGGTTTTTATTTGGGATGTTACAATGAATGATTTTTTGAAAAAAAGTCGTAATAAATTATTTCGCATTTATAATGGGACGATGCAGAAAAATTCTAATCTCTTATTCAGGTCAATACTAAAAACACCACCCATGACCACTAATCCTGATTCAGATGTTATACTCTATTCAGCCCTTAACCGGGTAAACTGCAGGGCATATATTCTGGCTGCTAAATCTTTTTTAAGATTTTATTCTGAGATTTCGGTTGTAGTACAAAATGATGGTGATCTTGATGAGAAATGCTTGTCAGAATTACGCTATCATATTAAAGACATTACAATTTACAGCAGAGAATCTATGGATTTAATTATTCAGCAATCTTTATCCGAAAAAGTAAAAAAGGTGATGCCGCCTGCAAGTGAATGCATATCATCACAACCGGTTAAAATTTTGTATCTTAAACTGTTTAATGTTATAGCCAGATTTCAAAATAAAAAGGTGATTTTTGTTGATTCTGATATGATTTTCTTAAAGCGGCCTGATGTAATAATAGACTGGATAATAGAGCCGTACAAAAGAGATTTCTATGGAGACGGCGGCAGTTTTCTTGCTGAAACATTTCATAACATAGGTTTTGAGTTCAAATCCCTTGACATTTCAAATTTTAATTCCGGGCTTCTTGGTATTGGCGGCAGCATCAGTCATGATAAACTTGCCGAGGTTTTATTAAGAATCCGGGAATATGATCCTTCAATATTCCATGAATGGGAGATAGAACAATCCGTATGGTCTGTTTTGCTCTCTGAAAGAGAAAATCCTCTCAACATAGATGAACTCCAGGAGATTTATATAGGATCCGGCTGGAAAACCTATGCCAGATTGCGGGGAAAAGCCATAATCGCTCATTTTGTCGGCGCAATACGATTTAAAAATTTCAGATATCT
>CAZNFB010000161.1:0-6436 GCA_964572105.1 uncultured Desulfobacteraceae bacterium | reverse complement strand
TTAGGATAGCTCGACCACTCACACACCATAATTTCTTATAATCACCAAGAAAAGAATCATATTCAGAAACTTCTAATTTCAATAATTCTTTTGTATCAATTTGACTTAACAAGTCATCAGGTATTAATACGTTTCCAGCAAAAGTATTTGCTTCTTTTTCACTACCTCGATAACTGTAGAAATCTTCATCATTATCTATTGTACTTTCTTTGTGCAATAACAGGTGAGCTAATTCATGTATTAATGTAAAGGCTTGTGCCCCTTTGCTTTTCTGCTTTTTGACAACTATTATAGGTAACACATCATAATATAAAGAGAATCCACGCACAGGATGATTTTTGCCACTTTCCAGTATATCCATTGGAGACAATGACCATTATACCCTTATTTTCAACAGCCTCCCGTATAGCAACGAAACTATCAGATAGAGATAACCCCAACCATTTACGAACATTTTTGCTTATATTTTTAATATCTTCATTCCAGTCTAAATTTGGACGCCAATCCGCCTTTAGTGGTTCATGTAGATCCTCTAATAGGTTAATGTAAACTTGTCTTTGCTTTTCAACCTGTTCGACAAAGGCTCTTAGCTTGGGAGAATGTATCGATTTTTGATTATTAATGGTACGGAATTGCAAAGAATATATTTTTTCATCCTGAACCTCTTCAGGCTCAAGAAAAAAGAGCAAACTACGTTTGAAATAATTTGCTATCTTTTCTAATTGATTGATACTTAGAACTTTTTGGCTATCCATAACTTGTTCGAGTGTTTTTGGCGCAATATGAAGCTCCGCAGATAGATGTTCTATGTCTATTTGCACTGCATTCAAACACCACTCTAAGCGGCTCGGGTTGATAGATATTTTTTCCATAAGTTTATTATGACTTGACTAAATTACAATTGCTACAACTAAGTTTTTTTAGTTCCTGCATGAAAATGCTAACAAGGGGTTATACACTTTTTTTCTGTGTAACCCCTTCAAATTATATTCTCTATCGATAATAAAAATGTATCTGGAGAACCAATTTTTAGTAATTCTATGTCAATTTTTAAAAACTGATCATCGAGTTTTATACATATAGGATGCTGGCACACGTACGCCATAAATTCTTTAATTTGGAAGTTTTACCGAATTTTCAAAAACGGGTTAAAGGGAAGCCTTTTTCCTTGATTTTCCCCGGATTAACTTATCCGGCTATTCTGCAGATTTCATCAAGTATGTCCTCAGCCGACATGGGAAGGCCGGTTATCATGTTCAGTCTCTTTATGGGCCTTTCAAGATATTTTGCGATATAACCGGCAAATTGTCCTTCGTAATTTAATTCAGGCACCAGAATGATCTCACATTGATCGCTGAATTCTTTTATCTGTTTAACAGGAAAGGGTGATATGAGCATGGGTTGCATAAATGCGGCGCGTATCCCCATTTCGCCGGCTTTCAGCGTTGCTTCATGGGCTGCTCCTGCGGTGGAGCCCCAGGTTAATATACCTATTTTTATATTTTTTTTCGGGCCGATCCATTCTGGATGGGGGATTTCTTTTAGCACACCAGATAATTTACGGTATCTTTTATCGGACATTTTCTTATGTGCTTCAGCGGTATAAGAGGGCTTTCCTTTTTCATCATGTTCTAGCCCCGTGGCAATAAACATACCGCCGGCAGTACCAGGAATTGATCTTGGAGAAATTCCGTTTTTTGTAACTTTAAAGCGCTTGTAATCATTTATTTCATCCTGTGAAGGAGCCAGGTTAGCATTAAGCATTTTTTTGTCTGGTTTTTCAGGCGCCTTTATATTTCTAATACTGTTTGAAAGAAAAAAATCCAGGAGAACAACAACAAGGGTCTGAAATTTTTCAGCCAGATAAAATGCAAGACATGCACACTTATAACATTCTTTAATATCTGCCGGAGCAAGGATTATCCTCTGGGAATCACCACTTCCACCTGCCAGGGCAAGGTTAAGGTCACTCTGTTCAGTTTTTGTGGGCAACCCGGTTGAAGGCCCCCCCCTTTGTGAATTTACTATAACAGCAGGAACTTCCGCCATTACAGAGAGGCCTGAAAGCTCAGTCATAAGACAAAAGCCCGGCCCTGAGGTTGCCGTCATGGCTCTTTTCCCGGCAAAACCGGCTCCTATTACATTACCTATGGCACTTAATTCATCTTCCGTCTGAATCATTATGCCGCCTCTTTTTGGAAGTTCCTTTGCCAGAATCTCCATGATTTTTGTGGCGGGTGTAATGGGGTAGCCTGCGTAAAGGTAAAGATTACTGTCAAGGGCTCCCTGGGCAAAGGCCTGATTTCCGCTCATCATCAACCGCTTTAAAGCTGTTTTGCCTGGTTCCGGCTTTTCAAAAAAAAGATTGTCCAGTTTTGTTATATTATTTTTTGTCCAATTGAAACCCTCGGCAAATGAATTCAGGTTACTTTCTATAATGCTCCTTTTTTTTGATGCGTACCTCTGTTTTATGGAAGCTTTAAATCCATTGTCATTAATCCCGAAAAGAGCAGCAAGAGCGCCAAGGGCAACTATATTGCGGTTTCGAGAATTCCCTGTGGCTTTTTGTGCCAGATTGTAAAAAGGAATTCCATAAGCTGTTATACCCGGTTCTATCCACCCTGCAATACTTTTATCCTCTTCATGAAAGGATGGAGGTTTACTGTCATATATTATAATTCCATCTTCTTTCATGGAGGAAAGCTGGGAAATGGAATGGATATCGTTTAATGCAATGAGAATATCTGTATATTTGCCTGGAGACATAATTTTTTTATTGCTGATACGGCAATGGGCCACGCATTTACCAAAGCCCCTTATCTCCGACGGATATGAATCAAAAGATAATATCTCAAACCCGAGTCCACTCATATGTCTGGCGAGAATTTCCCCTGCCGAAATTGTACCTTCCCCGGAACTCCCGCAAATTTCAATTACAATGTCAGTCTCAGCCATAATCTACTCCTGTATCTCCTTCCACCAGGACGTATTCACTTTTATTCCTTCCACTTCAAGAATTTTTTGCGGCACCGGTTTAATTATTTTATGCTCACCCAAAAGATTAAGGGCTGCTGTTTCACCTTGCAGGGTTGCGTTCTCCCATCCGGTTGATATCCAGTAGTCTTTAAATTCAGGGTTATAAATCTGGGCGCAATCTCCGCATGCATAAATATTTTTATAATTTGTTTTAAGATATTTATCCACCAGAACCCCTTTAGCAGTATCGATGCCGCTCCCTTTTATAAAAGCGATGTCGGGTTTAAGCCCCGTAAAATAAAAGATAATATCTCCTTTTATTTTTTTTCCCTTTTCAGTTATAATTTCATATCCTGCGCCTGTTTGAACAATATTTACGGGATAGTCATCAAGTATTGTTCTTATTTTCTCTTTTTCCATGCGGGATGCAATATTTTCAGACATTTTTCCGGTGAGTTCAATGGGCCAAAAACCTTCTTTGCATAAAAAAAAAGATACATCCTTTCCCATATTGATAAGCATCTTTATAAATTTAATGCTTATAAGGTCTCCGCCTATTACAATTGCTTTTTTTATTCCGTCAAGTACCGGCTTAAGTGCCAGTGCTTCATTATAGCTTGTCATAAAGGAGAAATATTTTTCAAAACCAGCAAGGGAAGGTATAATACTGCGGGTACCCCCGGTTGCAAGGATAAGATTGGTATATCCGATTTTTTCCATATGCTTCAAAAATAGAATCCTGTTTGCAGGGTCTATTTTTGTCACAGTCTGTCCCAGGCGCAGCCGGATGTTATTTTTTTTATAGTCCAGGTATTTTTTTACCTGCAAAGAGTCATCTGTTATCTTGCCGGATAAAAAATCAAAAAGCTTGTGACGGTAATAAAAAGGGAACCCTTCATCTGAAATAATAGTTACCCGGGCATTTTTATCATTTTCACGGAAAATTTCAGCAGCCTTGTTTCCGGCAGGGCCATTTCCTATGATTACATAATGGTCTTTTTTTTGCATTATGCCTCCAGCTTCTGCTCAATGAGCTCCACCTTTGTTATGGTAATACACTTCATGGGGCATACGTCATAGCACTGTCCGCAGCGGATACATCTTTTATTATCTATGGCAATGGAAGATGTTTTGTGCCACTTGCCCGTTTCAATCAGGTCACCAAAGGATCCGTCCGGTTTAAGCGTAATTCCTTTAACAAGTTTAATACAATCACGGGGAGCCACATCAATGCACGCAAAACAGTAAATGCAGCGATCAGTATCTATCTGGAACATTCTATTGCACAGATAACACCGCTTTGACTCTTCATGGGCAGTTTCAGTATCATATCCCAGCTCCACCTCTTCTGATAATTCATTGCACCGCTTTAAGGCAGGCAGAGTTTTCATTTCAACTCTGGGTATAAAATCAAAGGTGCGCAGCCTGTCATTTGCTCCAGCCTCTTCAAATCTTATAACAGATTTTGTTTTTTTTCTCCTCACGAATATTTCATCAATTTCCCGGGCAGCCTTTTTCCCGTCGGCAATAGCTGTAATAACACTGGTGGAACCGTTTATACAGTCACCCGCAAAATAGAGTCCGGGTATGCTGGTTTTGTCTGTTCCATTTTTCGTACTTGCACTTTGACCGCCATATGTGTTTTTTATATTTAAAAAATCCATATCCGGAACCTGACCCGTTGCAAGTATTACAGTATCAGCCTCTATTTTAAATTCCGACTTTAAAATGGGAACAGCAGTTCGACCTTTTCCATCTGAAGTATATTCAAGGCGTGTCCTCTGAAAGGTGACTGTGTGACCATTTTCTGATTCAGAGTTGATTTCAACGGGCTGAATAAGGCTGTGGATTTTTATTTTTTCAAGTTTTGCCTCATGCTTTTCATCTTCATTGATACGCATGTATTCCCTTGTCTTTCTGATATTTACAGTGACCTCCCCGGCCCCAAGCCGTACAGCGAGTCTTGCGCAGTCAATAGCTGTAAAACCCCCTCCTATTACAATAACTTTTTTTCCAGGATCTATTTTTTCTCCGCAGTTAATTCTTTTTACAAAATCAAGCCCCTTATAAACACCTTTTTGCTCCTCTCCGGGTATCCTGATTTTCGAAGAAGCCTGGCACCCTGCAGCAATCAGAACTGCATCATTATCTTTTAGTAAACTTTTTAAAGAAATCTGCTCCCCTATTTTTACTCCGGTTTTAAGGTCGATTCCGAGTCTGAGGATGTTATTTATCTCTTTTTCCAAAATATCCCTTGGAAGTCTGAATTCAGGGATACCGTACATTAACATTCCCCCTGGTTTTTCCATGGCTTCATACAAAGTAACTTTATGCCCAAGAATAGTCAGCTCATAAGCCGCCGCAAGACCAGCGGGACCCGATCCCACAATTGCAACAGATTTTCCGGATGGGGCATAAAAATTTTCCCTTGTCATGTGCCAGTCAGGTTTAAGCTGGGCAGCCGAACGTTTTAGATGGCATATGGCCACAGAAGATCCCAGGCCATCTTCACCATGCCTGCATTCAGCCTCGCAGGGTCTGCTGCATATTCTTCCAAGAACACCCGGCAAAAGATTATACATCCTGTTTAGCTCATAGGCCCTTCCATATCTTTTTTCATATATACACCTTATATACCCTGGAATATTTGTATGAACAGGACAGGCATTCTGGCATGGAATATTTTCTGCAATATATCCAAAGTCCCTGGGATCTTCTGAAAAATATATATCCTTTTCAATCAGAGCGCCTGATGTCTGATCATGCAGGTAAAGCTTTTTTTCTCTCAAAGGGCACCTCTTCACGCAAAAAAATTAACTCGCGGGCATCAACTAAAGAGTGCCCTGGACTAAGCGTCATTAATACTGATTGCCCCTGAAGGACATTCACTAGCCGACTGAATCAAAAGTTCTTTATATTTTTCAGGGACGTTATCCATGAGAACAACAGAAATAAATTCCTTTCCCCTGTACTCAAAAACCTCCGGGCATACTATATTACAATTTCTGTCCCCCATACATAAATTTCTGTCTACTGATACTTTCATGTTCCCCTCCAAATTAATTAAATGTGCTTGTGTGATTACAGGCTGATTTCAGTCGCTTCTCCGTTTAAGTAAAACAACAGAATTTCATTTAATTTCCACAGGGAAATCAGACAGAGTTACTCTGTCTCTGTTTGTTTGGTAACGATTCAACATCGCTGATTTAAGATACGCAGCAGGCTTAATTAAAGTATACCTGTTGCCGTACATATTGGCTTTTTTTCAAGAATAAACGCCAGGCTATTTGTAGTACTTGTCTATTAAAGCTTAAACTCTGTCAAGCAAAACAGACTTTTATTTGTTACTGTTCAGCTACATATTCGCTGAATAGTTCAGTAGTGTCCAGTTAGAAAACTGGGTGAAAAAAAATACGGAAAGTTTAATTGTTTTTTCCGCTATTGCGAATAAATTTCTTGA
>CAZNFB010000160.1:0-6455 GCA_964572105.1 uncultured Desulfobacteraceae bacterium | reverse complement strand
TCCGGTCTTGACACCATCAGGCTTTCCATGGCATTTATATAGTTTATGTGTGACTCTTCAGCTAAGATACATCGCTTCAGCTATAATCTGATTATACCTGAAGCGTGTCTGGAATCAGCACCTTTCAAATAGCTCAATAGTCACATTTATGTTTCATACTTAATAAATTCAGGAATTTTAAATGGCATCAATAGATGAACAGATACTAAAAGTGACAAAAGAAATAGTTGTTAAATTTATTGAAATGGGGAGGCTTTCACCATCAGGTTTTCATGAAGTGTTTAAGGAAATTTATGCCACTGTAGAACAGGCAGTAAAAAACAAAGAAAACACTGATAACCCGCAGGATAAAAGCCAGGATTAAAAACCCGTTTCCTTATAATCCGCACCATGTTGTTACACTATCCACCGGTTCTCTTTCACTCTCCACCTTGTTTGCCGGAAAGTCAGCATCGGGATAGCCAATGGCAATAGATGTTATAAGCATTCGGGATTCTGGTATATCCGCATATTTCCGTATAACATCCGGATACATTATACTCTGGTTTTCAATACATGTTCCTAATTTCAAGTGCATGGCTGCAAGACATATACTTTGCATTACTGCCCCTATATCAAGGGCAGGGGGAGCTATCAAAGTCAGAAGACGATCAGCTGTAATAATAATTGCAGCAGGAGCATCAAAAAAACGAAATCCCCGCTCTGACCATTGAGTTCTTTTTTCTTTATCGCCCCGTTCTATCCCCATGAGTTTAAAGAGCTGCCTGCCAAGAGCAACCTGCCTGTTACGATACTCACTGTCAGATGGCCAGTCAACATAATCGAACTCAGGTTCAGGAGTAATATTAGCCCTTAGCTTTTTTACATTCTCTTTTCTGATATTTTCAATAACGTCTCCGGCAACCACAGTAAATTCCCAGGGTTGTGTATTCATGGCAGAAGGAGCCTGTACAGCAATTTGCAATACTTTTTTTAACAAATCTTTTGATACAGGATCAGTCAAATAATTTCTTATACTTTTCCGTTTTGTTATAGCTTCGAAAATATCCATGGTTTCATCCTTTTATCTATTTTTAGTATTTTTCTTGCAATTGAATTCCTTTTTTCTTAAAAAAGCTTATTAAATTTTCTTAAAAAATTCAACCTATTTTATAATATTTAATCAAGGCACTTATGTCTATCCACTTTAAACAAAGAACATTATTAAAACCGGTCACCTGTTCAGGCCTCGGCGTTCACTCAGGCAAAAAGGCAACCCTGACAATCAAACCCGCCCCTGCAAACCATGGAATTAAATTTTCACGAACAGATCTCCCATGCAGCCCCAGTATCTCGGCAAAATTTAACAGAGTCATAGATACCAGCCTTGCAACAGTAATAGGAGATGAAGGCTCCATAGTTTCCACCATAGAACATCTCATGGCAAGCCTTGCCGGCCTTTCCATAGATAATGCGCTCATCGAAATAGACTCATACGAAGTGCCGATAATGGATGGGAGTGCAGGACCTTTTACATCTTTGATAAAATCAGCAGGAATCAAAATACAAAACAGCCTCAAATTTTATTTTGTAATAACAAAACCCATAAAACTTATCAGCGGTGATAAATCTGTTTGTGTTTTCCCCCATCAGGGTTATAAAATAACCTATACAATAGTTTACGATCATCATTTAATAAAAACCCAAACATATTCCATAGATATATCCGACCAAAGCTTTGAGGATGAAATCAGCAAAGCAAGAACTTTCGGTTTCCTGGAAGAATATAAGCATATGCAGCACTATGGTCTTGCTGGAGGCTGTTCCCTGGATAATGTCGTGGTGATATCAGAAAAAGGGGTTGTTAACGAAGATGGTCTTCGTTATAAGGATGAATTTGTTCGTCATAAAATTCTCGATTGCATAGGAGATTTTTCTCTTCTCGGCATACCTATTCTTGGCCATATTATAATAAACAAGTCAGGCCACGCCTTTAACCATGCATTTCTTAATAAATTTTTCCATAGTAAAGATTCCTGGGAGACACGGACACTCAATGAAGTCGATTAAAATTTGCATTAATATTATAATACTATTCTGCTGGATGCAAAGCACTGCTCTTGCGCAAAACGCAGCTATTGCTGATTTGGTGATCAACAACACCCGGGACCATCTTCTGCTATATTTAAATTTAGAAATCGAAGAAAAGATCAGGGAAAAAATCAAAGAATCTGTAAAAAGCGGTATGCCGATTACATTTTCCTTTGTTATAACACTCAATAAAATCCGTAATCTGCTAAGTGAGGAAGAAGTTAAAGAGATTAAAGTAACACATATAATAAGATATAATAATATAAAAAAAGAATATGTTATCAAGCGTTCATGGGAAAACAACAGACCGAATTCCACAGAATCTTTTATAAAGGGAGAACAACTCATGTCGCAGATAAGCAGCCTTGAGATTGTACCCTTGATACAACTTGTAAAAGGGACTCAATATCAAATAAAAGCAAAGGCCGAGCTCATCAAAGAAAGCCTTCCTTTTTATCTTAACCATATTCTGTTTTTTCTTTCAAAACGAGTCTTTAAAACCGATTGGCACACAATAAATTTTATATATTAAACCATGAAGAACTCACAGATAATAAGGTAGTAAAGAAAGAATCTGTTAAAAATATAAGCTTGCGTAATAGTATACCAGAAAATAACGTCAATAAGTTCAGCCCTGATGGATTCTTTCTTAACGCTCGCTTATCCGTTCAAACAATTTCAAAGTTTTAATCAGATCATACCTGCTGCGCAGCTTTGTTACATTATTTTTTCCAAAAACTCAAATAGCTTATGATTTATAAAAAATTTAAAAAAATAAATTGTCAGAACCTGAATTCAGACAGCTCAAAGCGAAAACGTGAATGGATATTAATAATTATTATTATTTTCATTGTTGCAGGGCTAACCCTCATTGAAAACAAAATGGTTCCTTTTGGAGCCGGCCTCCCTGTTGAAGGTACAATATTGATGTTTATCCTGGTTAATATCAACCTTCTTTTACTTATCCTGATGATATTTCTTGTTTTCAGAAATCTTGTAAAATTATTTTATGACAGAAAGCGTAAAGCAACAGGAGCCAAACTTCGTACAAAACTCGTAATAGCATTTGTTTCATTAACCCTATTGCCTACTATTATTCTTTTTTTCTTTTCCATAAATTTTATAACAAACAGCATCGACTTCTGGTTCAATGTCCCCGTTGAACAAGCGCTGGAAAACTCATTGCAAATAGGAAGAAATTTTTACCAGCAAATAGAGGAAAATAACCGGTTTTTTTTAAAAAGCATCTCCTACCAGATAACCAAAAGAGACCTTTTAGGCCGCAAAAATAAAAAAGAACTGACCAGGTATATTAATTTGGTTCAGAAGGTTTGCAATTTTGACGGAGTCGAGATCTATGACGCCAATTTTTCAAGAATTATGCAGCCAGCCGGGCTTAAGGTAAAAGATGCTGACTTGAAAGCTGTTTCAGCTGATAACCTTCAAAGAGTCAGCAACTCTCAAAAAACTTTAACCATTACGGGGAGCACCCCTGTTTTAGGGGAACTTATCAGAACCATTGGAACGATTCCATACGGTGCCAATCAAAAGCATACCCGGGGCTTTATTGTTTTAACCGTTCTTCTCTCCTCGAATCCTGCGGAAAACATCGCTGCTGTATCAAAAGGAGTCGAACAGTACCGTCAGATCAAACTTTTAAAAAAACCATTCAGGCGTACCTATTATATTGCACTTTCCATAGTCGCTCTGCTTGTAATATTTTGCGCTGTATGGTTTGGCATTTACCTTGCAAAATCGATTACCAATCCCATAATGCAAATTGTGGAAGGGACAAAAAAGGTCGCGGCTGGAGACTTGAGCTTTTCCATAGCCCTGAAGGCTGATGACGAAATAGGAAGCCTGGTCGATTCCTTTAACAAAATGACAAGATATCTTAGAACAAGCAGAGAAGAATTAAAACACTCCGCAAAAAGGCTTGGTGAACAAAATCTTGAAACAGAAAAAAGACAGCAATATATGGAAGTTGTTTTAAAAAATATTTCAGCAGGTGTCATATCCCTTGGTTCAAGCGGATTAATTTCCACAATTAATAAATCTGCCGAAAAAATGTTAAGAATAAGCGCAAAAGAAATCATTAATAAAAATTACAGAATTCTTTTAAACGAACAGAGCCCGGAATTTTCCAAAAATATAATAGAAAAACTTGCAGATCCGGCCAATGACAATATTGTCCTCCCCCTGAAATTTACAATAGATGGGATGCCCAAAAGCTTCATTGTACATATAAACAGATTTAAAGATGATTCCACCCGGCACATGGGTGTAGTAATGGTCTTTGATGATTTAACAGAGCTGGAAAAAGCTCAGCGTATAGCGGCATGGCGCGAAGTCGCACGGAGAATTGCCCATGAAGTAAAAAACCCTCTAACACCCATCGCTTTATCCGCCGAGCGGCTTAAACGAAAATATTCTAAGCAGATAAACGAACAGGTCTTTGATGAATGCACAAAGTTGATCATCGACCACGTGGAACTTATCCGTAATCTTGTAAATGAATTTTCAGCATTTGCCAAATTTTCCACGGCTGATCTTAAACTCTGCGACATTACACCGGTAATTAAAGACGCAGTAGCGCTCTATGAAGAGAGCTATATAAAAATCGATCTTAGTCTCACCATAGTAGATTATATACCTGAACTTAACATTGATAAACAGCAGATAAAACAGGCCATGATTAATCTCCTTGACAATGCAGTTGCCGCGGTAAAAAATGATGGCGAAATCAAAATTACACTATCCCATGATCCCATTTTAAAGCTTGCGAGAATAGAAGTTACCGATAACGGCCCGGGGATTTCGGACGAAAATAAAACACGACTCTTTGAACCAAATTTTTCAACAAAAAAAAGTGGGATGGGCCTGGGTCTTACCATCGTGAACACTATTATTACAGATCACAATGGAATGATACGTGTACTGAACAATCATCCTGCCGGAACAAAATTTGTTATTGAACTTCCAATACAGACGCATTAAAATAAGGATTTATCATTCATGTTTCCTTCAATATTAATAGTAGATGACGAGCCGACAATTCTTCGATCATTGGGAGGCCTTCTTTCTGATGAAGGGTTTGAGGTTTTAACGGCTTCAAATGGTTATGAAGCTTTGAAGATCATAGACGTCGAGTCTCCGGATCTTGTCCTGCTGGACATCTGGATGCCGGGCATAGATGGAATCGAAACGCTAAAAGAGATTAAAAAAAATAATGACTTTATCCAGGTCGTTATAATTACAGGCCACGGTACAATAGAAACAGCTGTAAATGCTACAAAACTCGGTGCATACGATTTTATTGAAAAGCCTCTTTCCATAGACAAGGTTATTGTAACAATAAATAATGCGCTTAAATTCAGACGCATTGAAGAGGAGAATAAGTATCTTAGAAAAAAAACATTGGAAAAACACTCACTAACAGGGGCAAGCCCACAGATTTTAGATTTAAAGAGACAGATACAGATTACTGCTCCAACAAACGCATGGATACTGATCAAAGGAGAAAATGGGACAGGAAAAGAGCTTGTGGCCCGCACAATACACCTTTTAAGCCCCCGAGCTTCTCAACCCTTAATCGACATCAGCTGTGCTGCAATTCCAGAGGAGTTTATTGACAGCGAACTTTTTGGACATGAAAAAGGTTCCTTTTCCGGTGCTACAACAAAAAAAAGAGGTAAACTGGAAATGGCAAGCGGAGGGACTATTTTCTTTGATGAAATAGGGGATATGAGTTTAAAGACCCAGTCAAAAATAATAAGAGTCCTCCAGGAGCAAAAACTCCAGCGCCTGGGCGGAAGCAGAACCATAGAGATTGACTTAAGGGTTATAGCAGCAACCAATAAAAATCTTGAAAAAGAGATAGAAAATAAAAATTTCAGGGAGGATCTTTATTACAGATTAAATGTAATCCCGATAAAAGTCCCTCCTTTAAGAGAACGTCAGGAAGATATACCTGTACTCACTGAATACTTTCTTGATGTGAGCGCCAAACAGAATCGATGTGGTAAAAAAACAATTACTGAAAACGGACTAAAAGAACTGATTAACTATTCATGGCCCGGAAATGTAAGGGAACTGAAAAATCTTATTGAACGTCTGGTTATAATGGTTGACGGTGATGTTATAAATGTTTCCAGCATAAATAAATTCAAATAGTCCTCACTCAAAAATATGGAAAGTTTAATTGTTTTTTCCGCTATTGCGAATAAATTTCTTGAATTTCTAAGTTTGCTTCGCCAAAATTGCGAAACTCGCTCGTGCCTCGCTCAAACAATCGCAATTTTTTGGCTACGCTGCACTAAGAAATTCTACGAAATTTATTCAATACGCTACAAAAACAATTAAACTCCCCTCCCGCAAGATTCTAA
>CAZNFB010000159.1:0-6472 GCA_964572105.1 uncultured Desulfobacteraceae bacterium | reverse complement strand
ATTGTTATACTTGCGCCTTAACGGCTTGATATCTCAGGCTGCCTGTTCGACTTCGGCATTAACTTTCGAGCCGATCTTATGTGAAGTTACAGCCAGCTCGTATCTGATTTGAAGATTCATCCAAAAACGGGCGCTGTTACCAAAATAACGGGAAAGCCGCAACGCTGTTTCTGCACTAATGCCACGCTTGCCATTAAGGATTTGAGTAATACGCCCTGAAGGTACACGCAATGATAGAGCAAGTTTGTTGGCCGAAAGTTCGCGTGCCGTCATTTCACGTTTAAGAATACGTCCCGGGTGAATTGGTTTCATGATTTTACCCCTTGTGGTAATCTGTAATTTCAACATCATACGCATCGCCGTCCTTAAAACGAAAACAGATCCGCCATGGCCCGTTTGCCCTCATCGCCCATTGACCTGCTCTATTACCGGATAATTTGTGCAGGCCTATACTTTTTAATGGGCTTAAATCCTTTAGAGATTCTGCAGCATCAAGAGCAGCGAGCAAATCGTCAGCAGCATCCGGATCCAGGCCACGAAATTTGGATGTCTTGCCTTCTTCGTAAAAGCGTCGAGAACGACTGTTGCCCCATGAGCGAATCATACATATAACATACTACGGGCCTTGTAGTATTGCAAACGTTTTTTTATGATTATGAAGATTAAGAATGAATGTGTTAGACACGGATTGCACGGATGAACCCTAAGCAAATTAGCCGCAGACACACACAGACCCACGCAGATAAACGGATTAAAAATATGAAGTAACTATTCAGCGAATATGTACGGCAACAGGTAAAGCGACGGCTGATGACATTATGAGCTGAAAAACAATTTGACACTCACCTTTAATTGTTTTACACAATGTAATACGGAGGTGATAAAATGATTACATTAAGACTTGATGCAAAGTTAGAACAAGCTATTAATAACACAGCAAAAAATCTTGGCTTATCAAAATCTGAATTAATACGGAAGAGTATTTCTGATTATCTTGGAAGGCTTAATAATCAGAATGCCTGGGAGGCAGGCAAAGAATTATTCGGTAAATATTCAAGCGGTCATGGTAATCTTTCGACAAATAAAAAGGAGCTGATTAAGCGCAAAATTAAGGCCAAAAGGAAATGAGAAAAATCCTTATAGATTCCGGGCCATTAATAGCCCTGTTTGATGCATCGGATAAATATCATCATGAAGCTGTTGATTTTATTAAAAACAATAAATTTCCTTTGGTTACAACTATTGCATCAATTACTGAGACTTTACATTTATTAGATTTTAATCGAAATGCTCAAATAGACTTTCTGGAATGGATACACCGGGGAGCAGTTGAAATTTATAATATTGAAGATAATGATTTTAAAAGACTTAAAGAATTAACAGAAAAATATCATGATTTGCCAATGGATTTTGCTGATTCGTGCCTTGTGTATCTTGCTGAAAAACTTGATCTGAATACAATTGCAACAATAGATCGAGACTTTACAGTTTATCGAATAAAGGGAAGGAAAAAATTTAAAATGATTCTATCTTAAAAGCAAAAACAACGCATTTTTTGAAAAACAAAACCTTCCAAAGATTTAAACCTTAAGGAAAACCACTTTGATTAAAAAAATACCTTGCATTCCAACCATGGAATATGACATTTTGCAAGAATGATATCGAGACAACTTTACAAAACTGTTGAAAAAACATTGACTGAATCGCCGGTTACAGCGATCATCGGGCCAAGGCAATGTGGAAAGACAACCCTTGCCCGCCAATTCATCAAGGGCAGGACAGTCCGTTTTTTCGATCTTGAAAATCCGGCGGATCAATTTGCTCTTGAAGATCCTGTTTTTGCTCTGGAGCAATATCACGACGAACTTGTCATTATAGATGAAGCTCAGCGCATGCCTGAAATTTT
The DNA here is from genome assembly GCA_964572105.1 of uncultured Desulfobacteraceae bacterium. Lineage (GTDB taxonomy): Bacteria > Desulfobacterota > Desulfobacteria > Desulfobacterales > BuS5 > DAOWMW01. Next base: position 4,566 of record CAZNFB010000159.1, on the reverse strand, counting down.
CCCGGCAATAAGGGTATTGGTGGACCAAAATCGAAAACCGGGAAGATTTCTACTGCTTGGATCAGCCTCTCCTGACCTACGGCGTCAAAGTGCAGAAAGCCTGGCTGGACGTATTGTTACCCTGGAATTAACACCATTTCTTTTGCAGGAAATAAATTCCGGGGCAGACAGCCTTGACAAGTTGTGGGTCCATGGGGGGTTCCCTCCTTCCTTTTTGACGGATGCTGCTTCCACAAGTCTGCAGTGGCGGATACATTATCTTCGTGATGTGGTGGAACGGGATTTAGGCTTACTGGGTTTTAATCTACCACCGGAAAAAATGTGGCGTTTCATGCAAATGCTCGCCCACAACCACGGGCAACTCTGGAACAAGGCACAGCTTGCCAAAAGCCTTGACATAGGTGCAACCACAGCCGGTCGCTATCTCGATGCCATTCAACAGACACTTTTAGTCCGGCGGCTGCAGCCATTTCATAAAAACCTGGGCAAAAGACTGATTAAATCTCCCAAGGTGTATATCAGGGACACTGGTCTGTTACATGCGCTGCTCGGCCTGAAAGACAGAGAACAGTTACTTGGCCACCCTGTAAGTGGACATTCATGGGAAATCCTGGTCATTGAGCAAATGGCATCCTCCCTCCCCCTTGGTTGGGAACTTGGGTTCTGGCGTACAAGTGGCGGCAGTGAAATTGATTTGCTGCTAATTTCCGGTGGACAGGTAAAAATCGCTATTGAAATAAAAGCGGGATTAACACCACGACCCGGCAGGGGCTTTTACGAGGGATGTAAAGATTTAAAGCCGTCAGAAGAATGGATAATTTACCCAGGCAAACGAATAATACCGCTTAATAAAGGAAAAACACTGGCCTTACCTGTTATGGAAGCTGTGAACCGATTAATGGGACAAAATTGAAACATTTAAATATTTCCCGTAATGATTTATCTTTTCTTTAAAATGTTGTAATTAACATAACTATTCAGCTGATATGTATAACTTCAGGTATAATCTGAAGCATGCTTAAATCAGCGACGCTGAATAGTTACTAATTAACATTAAAAACCTTTTTCAGACTGTTTTTTTGTATGACCGCTGAAACTACTTTCCGGTTTTACGACTCCATAATAATCTCGAAAAAAATCTTTTCCAGTAAATCCATGTGCAAATCCCATCTATAAGGTGCCGCAGCTCCATGGGCGCTATCTTTTATTTTATCTTTTTCTTTAGAATGGTAAAAACTTAAAATTGCTTTGGAAAGTGTATCCGGATTATAATCATGCAAAACAAAACCGTTTATTCCATTTTCGATAAGCTCCCCACCTCCCACCTGTTCTCCTGTAATAACGGGGGTTCCCGTGTAAAGAGACTCCAGCACAACATTTGCAATGGGGTCAAAAAGAGAGGGGAGTACAAAAAGATCGGAGGCTCCATATAAAGCCCCCACATTATTTTGATACCCTAAAAAACGGAATTTTTCAGCACACCCGGCCCCAGCGGCTCTTTTTTTGAAAGACCCGGTTTTTTTGTCATTTCCTGCCACAAGGATTGTAACCGGTATTTTATCCTTAATATGACCGATGGCATCAATCAAATAATCAAGCCCTTTTCGCTTAAATCCGTTTCCAATAAAAAGTATGGTTAAATCATCTTTATTTATCTTTAATTCTTTTTTAAAATGATTTTTTTGTTTTTTCAGATCAGGATTCAGCTGCCCGGCATTAACCCCGCTGTAGACCACCTGTATTTTATCATCAGGAACCCTGTAACGATCTATTATCTGCTCTTTTACCATATTGGAGACTGTTATTATTTTTTTTAAACGCGGGTCTGAAAAACGTTTTTTTTCCAGATGGAGATATGTTTTTCGATACAGCCTGTTAAAATTCTTTTGTGCGTTTTTTTCATAATCCAAAAAGCAACCGCTCCCGTCCCTGTAAATATCCTGATAAATAGTACGCCCGAAGCCCATGATAAGAGGTAAATCAAGTTTCATGGCCTTTTTCCTGGCGCCATAGGCAAAAGAGAGCATCCGTGCCGTTGAAAGGCCCCTTATAACCGGAATTTTGTGAACCGTCATTTCAGAAGGGACATCCTGATTGATCATTGATGTTAAATAATGTATTTTCCAGCCCCTTAAAATAAGAGAGGGGACCAGCTTGTTAATATAATTTTCAACTCCCCCATGGGGGGAAAAACGTGTATGAACTAAACCGATCACCTTTTTCATATGCCGACTCCCCTCCTGGAAAGGATACGGCGGTAAACTTCAATATTTTTACTAACCATCGCATCAATGGAAAATTTTTCCTTAACCAGGCTCTTCCCCTGTTCAGCCATTTTATATCCCTCCCCTGAATTTATAAGGATATCAACAATTCCATCAGCAAGAGCCTGGGGGTCTCTTGTGGGAACAAGCTTTCCTGTTACACCATTTTTTATTGCTTCGGGAATCCCCCCCGCCATGGTGGCGACAACGGGTTTACCAAGGGCAAGAGCATCCAAAACTGCCGTACCAAGGCCTTCTTCCGTACTACTCATGACAAAAAGGTCTGCCAGCTTGTAAAAAGCACCCACATCCTCCCTGAATCCTGTAAAAACCAGTTTTTTGTTCAATCCCAAAGAATCTGCCATGGACTTGAACTCATCAAGTAACTCTCCACCCCCGATAATGAAAAAACGGGCATCAGGAATTTTATCTATTACACCCGGCATCGCCTGTATAAAATATCTCTGCCCCTTATGTTCTGCAAGATGTGCCACATTTATCACGATTTTTTCATTTTTTTTTACATTAAATTCAGATATAAGATGGCCGCAGTCTCCGTTTTCAAATCTGTTAAGGTCAACACCGCTATGGGCCACAAAAATCCGGGCGGGGTTAATCCCGTCAGCTGTGAGAACATCCTTTATTTTGCAGGAAATAGCCACATAATAATCAGCCATAAATCTATATTTTATGCCGCTTAACTTTAAAAAACTATGCCGCAAAATCGAAAAATCAACCCGCCTTGTCACAAGCCGAAGAGCACCCGTACCAATGGAAGCAAAAAAAGCCAGGGTATGGGCATGGGAGGTATGTGAATGGATAATATCATACCGATTTTTTTTAATCAGCCGCCTTATTTTATATATCGCCAAAAGATCAGCTTCGCCCCGCATGGGTATGGTAAATGTTTCATACCCCGCATCTTCCGCTCTTTTGGCCATGGGGGAGCCTGGCTGACATATCAGGTGGGACAAAAAAATTTTCTCCTTAAGCCCTTTAAGCAGATAAAATGTTTGCTGTTCACCACCCCGCCATGTTCGTTCTGTATTTATATGAAGAATTTTCATTATACCTATACTATGATTTGCTATAAAGTTACATGTTTCCGATCAAATCCCCATTGTCTACTTGGAGCCACCTCAACTGTCAAGACAATTAACCCGTGTAGAACAATTTTACGATATGTAGATTAAAAAAAATATTAACTCACAAAATAACCATTGAAACATTATTTTTTTATGATAAAATATCTCTCTAATCTGGCATACGCCCTTTCAAAAAGGGCTGCAAAACATTTACATTTTTACTCTCAACCTCTTAATCATAAAAATAAATGAAATTCAGCATATTAATGAACACATACAATAGGGCAAATCTCCTTAAACTGGCCTTGTCATCTTATTTAGGACAAACTGAAAAAGATTTTGAAATGGTCGTGGCAGACGATGGCTCCACGGATAATACATCCGAAGTAATCGATCTTTTTAAAAAAAAAGCACCGTTTCAGGTAAAACATGTTTGGCATAAACACCAAGGACACCGAAGGGCAGCCACCTTAAACCGGGGGATAAAGGAGTGCAGCGGCGATTATATTCTCTTTACAGACTGCGATTCACTGGCCATGCGTAATCTTGTTGAAATCCACAAAGCCGGTGCAAGGAAGGATAAATTACTTTGCGGAGGTTATGTGCGCATTTGCAAAGAAATCACAGAATCCATAACCGAAAAAGATGTGCTGACAGGAGACTTTGAAAGATTATTGACTCCCAGGCTGAAAATAACCGCATTTAAAAAACATCTCAAAGCACAATGGCAGATATTAATAAAAAAACCGAGACGTCCCCACAATATGGGACTTAATTATTCAGTTTCAGCCGAAGCTTTATCCAGGGTTAATGGATATGATGAATATTTCGAGGGGTGGGGCTCTGCTGACGGCGATTTAAGGGAGCGTCTTCGCATAATCAAAGTAACTCCTGCCTCACTTTATAACACTGCCCTGGTGCTCCACATGTGGCACCCAACGGAAAAGACCAAACTGAACAAAGAAAAACGAACCCGGAATAAAAAGCATGCCAGACGTTCAAATATTAATCCATATTGCTCAAAGGGAATTAAAGATTGAATGTATAGATGTTCAGATAATAAATTTCATAAAGCCAGATGTTAGAACTGAGCTATGGTGAAATTTAAAAAGCTCTGGCTGTTTGAGCGCAGCGAGTTTAAGAGGTTTTTAAATTTTATTATAGCTCAGTCTATTGCTAAAATTATTTATGTGACGGTCTATAGCTGCCTTAGGAGG
>CAZNFB010000158.1:0-6472 GCA_964572105.1 uncultured Desulfobacteraceae bacterium | reverse complement strand
TAAGCGGGTTAAGGGCAAGCTGAATAAAATAAAAAAGCGAATATTGAATATTTAATGACCCCTTTTCTCCCCAAGGATTAAAAAAACTTATGAATGAAAAACAAAAAAAAATTGTATTTTTTTATATTTTCGTACTGGCAGGTTTTTTTTTACTGACGGGCTATGCTGCGCCGCAAAGATGGTGCACTCTTTGCGGCATGGATCTGCAAAAATATAACCAAACCAGATATATTTTAACCCTTGGCAATGGAACTGAGAAACATACCTGCAGTATCCATTGCGCTGCTATTATCCTTAAAAAATATGATTGTAAAAAAATTAAAGCTGCCGACTATTTAACAGGAAAGATGATAAATGCAAAAAATGCGTATTATCTTATTGGAAGCGATATCAAAGGGGTAATGTCAAAAAAAAGCAAACTTGCCTTTGCCGATAAAAACAAGGCTGCTGATTTTAAAAAGAACCATGGCGGCAGGCTCACCAATTTTAAAGGGGGATTATCCGCAGCCATGGATGAAATGTCTGAAGACATGGTCATCCTTAAAAACAAACTTAAATATCTTGTTAAAATGGGAAGGATTGTTGCCGAAACAAACAGCTGTTTTACCTGTCACGGGGAGAATGGCTCAGGCGGTATAAACAATCCAGGATCAAAAAATGGGCTTATTCCTCCCTGGAGCACTAAATCAAAAGGAAGCATAAAAGAAATAATTGTTTTTGGGAAAAAAAGCTCGGGAGTAATACAGATGCCTGGATGGAAAGATCATATTAAAGGAAAAGAACTCCACGCACTTGCAAACTATATATGGAAAACTGGTCAGGCCTCGGCAAAAAAACTACCATAGATTCCCGAAACATCTTTAAATCGGGAGTTCCATGACATTTTCAGACCGCCCATGACAGTGTGAAAGTCTATGCCATAAACTGCGAGAGTTTTACCAGTACTTTGGTGTGATAGGTAAACAAAGCGCTGGAAGTTGTGTTTGAATATGCTGAGAAAGCATGGCGCCAATGGTTGAGTTCAAAAATCTTTGTAAACATCTTTTCTGTGCCCAACTTTTACAATCAGAATGACCAATTTGTAATCATGAACCTCATATATTATACGATAATCTCCGCTTCGAATCTTATGAAAAGAATTATTTCCTTTCATCTTTGTGGTATTTGGCTCCGGCAAATTCTGACCAAGAGCCTCTATCTTTTTTTTTATGCGGACCAAATCTCTTTTGGGAAATTGCTTCATATTTTTCAATACCACAGGCCGAAACTCTATAAAATATGCCATAAATCAAAGCCCTAATTGCTTCCAGACTTCTTTGGCAAGAATATTGTCTCCAGGTTCTGCAAGAGCCCGTTTGGCATCTTCAATATCAATATGGTCTTCAATCTTCTGAAGCAGTTCAAGTTCATCAATAGAAACCAAAGCAGCAACATCCCTGCCTCTGCGTGTCAGAATTATAAGTTCATTCCCATAAGCTACTTTGTTAACAATATCAGCAAAATTTTTTCTTGCATCGGCTGTAGAAATTTTAGTGGTCATTTTACACCTCCAATCGTATACTCTATGTACAACAGGTACTTCATAATGTCAATCATAGGTGTAAAAGTAAAAATCGTATTATAATCAGCGGGTGACTGGACAGCAAGGGTCTGCTTTTTCTTAAAGATTGAAAAACTGTACATATTCGCTTCTAAGGGACAAAATTTTAAACTCAGCACGTAACCAATTGAAATCCCATATTTTTTCAGTAGTGTCCGGTTAGAAAGTTGCAGGAAAAATACGGGAAGTTTCTAACCGGACACTGCTGATATTTTTTTGGAACGGCATAACAGCTAATCGTAATGAACGTTATTTTTAAAATAGAGGCCGGGAGCCCGGTTGTTTCGCTGAATAGTTACATTAAATCTTTGATTGTCGAACTATAGGTTTTACTCTTTTGGCGGCATAAAAAGTGCTGTTTCAAGAAAATCCACAACTACTTCTTCCCTTTGATTCTTAACAATATGCCTGATATTTACCAGGGTATGTCCTTTTTTTGTTTTTTCCCTGACACTTACCTCAAGGTCAACCTTAATTGTATCTTCAGGATAAACCGCCTGGAATATTCTGGCATTAAGGCCGGTCATTCCGCCCACAGGCCCTACTTTTTCATCTTTAAGCACATCCTGCAGTATACCCCAGATAAAAGGCGCCACCAGGCCGATTCCAATGGAGATGGTCAACGGTGCCGGAACAAATCTGCGATGATGGGTTTCATCCATCTGTTCTTTGATAAATTCCATATCAATAAAAAATGGTTCGTGCAAACCAACAAGATTCACAAAATTAACCACATCCGTCTCTGCAATTGTCCGCCGAGGTGAAGTAAAATAATGTATGGGATATTCCTTTTTCGCATTTTCGCTTATTTCATCTTGTACCATTTTGTCTCCTGAGTAAGTAATAAAAATTAGATTTTGCAATTAGCCTTTTTTCCATTCAGTTCCAAAACTTAAAAAAAAAGTGTACAAAAATTAACTATTAATTAGCAGTTAATGGGAAAATATAAAAGAGAAAATGTAAAAAATGACCATGCGGTCCCGCTGCCTGTTTTAATCGGATTAATTCCATCGCCGGCTTTATGGGAATGATCCCCCTCAACATGCGATTGACAAAAGTCGGGAATCCTTAAAAATAACGTAACTATTCAGCTAATATGTACGGCAGCAGGTATAATGTATAACAAAAAAAATGGTCTGTATCGTATCGTTGATTTTAACAAATTGACATTTGCTGCTGGTTGTGATCTATTGAAACCTTTTTATTTTACTATGCTGTTATGCTGTTTTTAATAAACTGATTTGTAACTATTTAGCGTTGCTGATTTAAGATAGGCAGCAGGTTTAATCAGATTATACCTGTTGCCGTACATATTCGCTGAAATAGTTACCTGATTTTTTTTAAACGTCCCCAGGGCTCCCCTCCTTGTCTTGTGACAATTGACAAGTTTCACTCATAAATCAAATATTTTGAGTGATATTAACTGAATATAAATTCAGCTTTTTTTATCTTTTTGTGGTAACGGACAAATCGGTTCAGCATGTACACCATTATGATAGATTTATATTCTGCATACTTTACTTTAGCCCGCACATACAACAATCTTTACTGAACAAATTCAGCCGGAAGTTTTTGCATTGAAAACATGAAAATTTGATTTTTATGAACATTTGGAGGTGATCATGAGTTATGCGCCATTAAAAGATGTATATGTATTGGACTGTTCAACCCTCTTGCCCGGTCCCTATTGTACCATGATGCTGGCGGAAATGGGGGCAACGGTTGTCAAGGTAGAAAGAGCCGGTGCAGGGGATACCATGCGGGCTGTTATTCCTGGTTGTTTTGATTATTTAAACGGAAATAAAAAGTTTGTAAGCATAAATCTTAAACACAAGCAGGGGCTTGATACTTTTTTAAAGATCGCAAAAAAAGCTGATGTTATTGTGGAGGGTTTCAGGCCAGGTGTAGCAAAGCGGCTTGGAATAGATTTTGACTCGATAAAAAAGGTGAACCCTTCAATTATATATTGTTCCATTTCAGGCCATGGCCAGACCGGGCCCTATGCCGACATTCCAGGACATGACATTAATTACCAGGGACTCTCCGGCCTCATGGGTATTTCCGGTGATCCTGATAAAGGTCCCGAATTTCCGGATGGATTTCAGGTGGCGGATCTGGGGGGGTCAATGTTTGCTCTGGTATCAATTCTTGCAGCATTAAACGGCAGAAATATATCCAAAGATCCTGTTTTTCTTGATATAGCAATTTCTGAAAGTCTGGCCATGTGGATGATGCCCCGCTACTTTGAATATCTCGGTCATAACCGGCCTCCCAAATCAAAATTTATGGGGCGCGGGCCCTACGGCATTTTTGAGACAAAAGACAACAAATATATAACCATAGGTGTGGTGGAAGATCATTTCTGGGTTAACCTGTGCAATGTCCTGGGCCTTGATGATCTTGCGGCTGATCCTGATTTAAGCAGCTGGCATAAAAGAAATTTTGAAAGAAAAAGAATAGTTCCCATTATAACTGCTGCTATTGAAAAAGAAGATGCTGAACACTGGCTGGATCTTCTGACAAAAGCGGATGTTCCTGTGGCACCCGTATGTGATTTTGAGAACTGGATGGATAATCCCCAGCTTGCAGACAGAAATTTTTTCCCCAAAGATAAATACAGACGTTTTCCTGTAAATGAATTAACCATTGATAATCCGGATGAGATTAAACAGCCTGCCGTTGGAAAGGATAATCTGGAAATGTATACTGATTTAGGGCTTGCAGCTAATGAAGTTGAATCATTAAAAAAAGAAGGGGCAATATAACCTTTTTTCGTAACTATTCAGCGTCCCCGTTCCTTAAGATGGGCAGCAGGTTTAATCAGATTATACCTGTGCCGTATATATTTGCTGAATAGTTACTTTTTTTAAACATTATCCCACTGAATTTTTTTGAATTATAATTGCAATTGGTAAGAGTACTCAATTGGTAAGAGTACTAAGGAGTAAATATATGGATTTTAAATTGAGTCAAAAAGAAAGAATTTTAAAGGACTCATTAAGAGATTTTCTTAAAAAAGAGATTGTTCCGTTGGCAGAGGAATATGAATCTGAAGGAAAATATTTTACAAAAAAGATATTTAAAAAACTTGATACCTTTGAATATGCAGCAGCGCTGATTCCTGAAGATATAGGGGGGCTGGGTGCAAGTTTTGTTGAATATTGCATTATGGTTGAAGAGCTTGCCAGGGCATGGCCTTCACTTCGCTCCATGGTAACCTCAAGCGGTCTGGCAACAAAGCTTATAGCAAGAATGGGAACAAAAGAGCAGCAGGAAAGATTTCTCCCCCGGCTCATGAGCATGGATGAAATTGCATGTTTCGGATTGACCGAACCGAACGTCGGTTCTGATGCAAGCGCTGTTGAAACAACGGCTGAAAGGGATGGAGATCATTATATTCTAAACGGGACTAAAACCCTGATTACAGGTGGAAGCATTGCCGATGTAACCTGTGTGTACGCCACTGTGGATGCCGACAAAAAAGGTAAAGGGGTCACAGCTTTTCTCGTAAAAAAAGGAGAGACAGAATATAAGACCAGTGATTTTAAGAAAATGGGAAATCGCTGCTGCCCCCTTTCTGAAATAGTCTTTACAGACAGCAGGGTCCCTGCGGCAAATCGTCTTGGCGAAGAAGGAGAAGGGCTTAAAATTGCATTAAGCGGCCTTAATGTGGGGAGAGTTACAGTTACATTCGGTGTTGTGGGTGTTGCCCAGGCAGCTCTGGAAGCCGCAATAAAATATGCCAAATCCCGTGAACAGTTTGGAAAACCCATAGGGAGTTTTCAGCTGGTTCAGGAGTTAATTGTGGATATGGCCTTAAAAGTAGATACGGCAAGGCTTTTGGGATATCGTGTTGCAACCATGCTCGACGCGGATGAGCCCTGCAAGAGAGAAGCCTCCTATTCAAAACTTTTTGCCACAGAGGCAGCCCTGGAAGTAACATCAAACGCTATTCAGGTTCACGGCGGGTACGGTTATACAGAAGAATATCCTGTGGAAAGATACTACCGTGATATAAGGCACCTTACAATGGCCGAAGGGACAACACAGGTCCAAAAATTGATATTGGGAAGAGACCTGCTGAAAATTTCCGCAATAAGATAAGTCTGTTTTTTTAATTTTATTAAAAATAATTGTAATTATTTAATTAATATATATCGTTTCAGGCAGAATTTGATTAAATCCGATTATCCCTGAAACGTACCTGCAATCGGCACAGCCAAATATTTGAAAATGATTAAAGTAAAGAAATAATTAACGGAGATGTTTATTATGACAACTGAAAAAATGACTCCGGTTGATGAAAGTTTCTGGACAAAACCTGTTAACACAGATGAAGAAATTCAATTAATCGGAAGCAAATGCTCTGCATGTGGAGAACTGTTTTTTCCTGAAAAAAATAAAAACTGGTGCACCCACTGTTATAAAAATGCCCTTGAAAAGATTCTGTTCAGCCGAAAAGGGAAGATTGCAACCTTCAGCGTTGTAATGCAAAAACCTGCAGGAGGTTTTTATCACGGAGAGGCTCCATACTGCTACGGCTGCATCGACATAGAAGATGGTATCAGAATCAAGTCCCTTATTTCCACGGATGATTATGATTCATTAAAAGTGGGGATGGATATGGAAATTGTAATAGAAAAATTATGGGATGATAAAGACGGAAATGAAGTATCAACCTTTAAATTCAAGCCTGTATAGGCCGCTATAGATGTTCAGATAATAAATTTCACTTTGGCCTGCGGGATAAAGGCGTATTGCAATACGCAGGCGCCCGATATCCCAGTGAAATTATTTATGTTACGGTTTATATAATACAGAATTTTTAAGAGGGTTATAATATGAAAAATCTAAATGAAATGAGAAAAGTTT
>CAZNFB010000157.1:0-6475 GCA_964572105.1 uncultured Desulfobacteraceae bacterium | reverse complement strand
AATTTTTTTCAAATTCTTTATTTTTGTCTGGCCAAAGCAGCCGCAACAACGGCCTGACCCAGTGCCAGCCCCCCGTCACCAGCAGGAGTAAGATGATGGGTAAATACCTCAAATCCGTTATCTTTCAAGGCATTAGTCAGGCCGGTCGATAAAATTTTATTTAAAAAAACACCTCCGGACAAAACAACCCTGTTTAAACCTGTTCTCTTTTTCATTGTCCCACAAAGATCTGCCAGCATTCTTATCAAAGTATTGTGAAATTTTCCTCCTATAACCGATGTATCCATCCTTTTTTTTACATCAGAGACAACTCCACGGATCAGAGGCCCCATATCAATGGAGATTATTTCATTATTATCCCAGCCATATTTATATAATTGTTTATTATGACCATCAGAAACTGCTTCCAGCTCCATGGCTGCCTGGCCAGCGTAAGTTATATTGTTTCTTATTCCGGTAATAGCAGCAACAGCATCAAAAAGCCGCCCCATCCCTGATGTTAAAGGAGAATTTATTTTTGCAGATATCATTTGTATAAGAGTCTTTATCTTTTTTTCCTCAATTTTATGTAAAAAAGGGATATCAAGATCATAAATATCCTCTCCAAAGGCATGGTACAGATAACTTATGCCCATACGCCATGGCTCCTTTACTGCTGCGGCAGCTCCCGGCATCGGTATATATTTCAGGTGTGCTCCCCTTTGAAACCGATCTGTTTCTGCAATAAGAACCTCCCCTCCCCATATCTGCCCATCTGCCCCATAACCTGTTCCGTCCATGGCAAGCCCTATTACAGGGCCCTCAATCATGTTTTCAGCCATACAGGCTGCAACATGGGCATGGTGGTGCCAAACAGGTATCCTTAATATATCTGGATTTTCTTTTGCATATTTTTTTGCAAATCCTGTACTTAGATAACCAGGATGAAAATCATGGGCTATTATTTCAGGTTCAATATTAAACAGGGTCTGCATATGTTTTATTGTTTCCTGGTAAAGAGTAAAAACTTCAGGGTTTTCAATATCCCCGATATAACGGCTTAAAAATGCATTATTATTTTTTGTAAGACAGATCACGCTTTTTAAATCTCCACCGCATGCGAGTATTTGCGGAATATTTTTTTTCAAAAACAGAGGTGCAGGAACATATCCCCTTGATCGCCTGATAAACAAAGGTGCCCCTGAAATATGTTTTACAACAGAATCATCTAAAGGATGAACAATTTTTCTATTGGAGATCAAAAAATAATCCGCAATGTTATGCAGCTTTTCAAAAGCTTCTTTATTTTTTGCAGCAATGGGCTCATTACTTATGTTGCCACTTGTCATCACAAGGGCTGAAAATTTTTCCTGCAACAGGAGATAATGCAAAGGGGTATAAGGGAGCATTACCCCTATAAAAGAGTTTCCAGGTGCAATTGCCTTTGAGAGTAAAAATGGATTTTTTTTTTGCAACAATACCACGGGGCGTTCTAAAGAGCAGAGGGACTTTTCTTCTTTTTTTTCAATTAGTGCATATTCTTTGATATCCTTAATGGAGAATGACATTACTGCAAAAGGCTTTTCCGGCCGCATTTTTCTTTCTCTTAAAAGTTTAACTGCATGGTCATTTCCGGCATCCACCGATAAATGGAACCCCCCTATCCCTTTTATCGCAATAATATATCCCTGTTTCAGCAAAGCTGCGGCTTTACCCGCAGGGTCTTTTGTTTTAATAATATTTTCATCCCTGTCACAAAGAAGAAGTTCAGGCCCGCACTCCTCACAGGCATTGGGCTGGGCATGGAAGCGCCGGTTTTTATAATCTGTATATTCAAAGAGACAAGCTTCGCACATTTCAAACGGCTTCATTGAAGTTTTATCCCTGTCATAGGGGAGATCTTCTATAATGGAATATCTTGGACCGCATTCAGTACAGTTTATAAAAGGGTATTGAAAACGCCGGTTTAAAGGATCAAACATCTCTGAGATACATTTATCGCATACCGAAATATCAGGCAAAATCATCCCTGTTTTATCATTATCTGTACTGCTGACTAATATGGAAAAGTCTTTAAATTTTTTGAATGGAATATTCTGAATTGAAATATCTGTTATCTGTGCAAGGGGCGGGGCTTTATCCGGGATTAAATTACAAAAAGATTCAATATCTTTATCCCTTCCTTCAACATTAATCAATACTCCAGAAGAGATATTTGAGACATTCCCTTTTAAAAAGAATCGACTGGCAAGGTTAAAAATAAATGGCCGGAAACCGACCCCTTGAATCATACCTTTTATGGTGATTTTTTTTGCTGGAAATGTTTCCATAAAAATGTGGCGCCACATCCTGACAGGCTGTTGCCCGGTAGTGTACGATTAGGAAATCGCAAGAAACAAAATAGGGGCAGTTTAATTATTTTTTCTCCCCGGATTCAGTTCTGCTTTACGGCAAAGCAAGCTCACTGCAAAATTTATGAACAGGAATGACTCTTACGTTATTTTTTTCATAATCACGGTCCCCTCCATGCACCTGGTAAAATTTAGGAATCGGCGTTCTTTCCATAAAATAGTAAATGGCGGGGGCTATATTTTTATCTCCGGCCTTGCATTCCACCGCAAAGATAGGAGCCCCTTCTTTCAGCACAACAAAATCTATTTCCCGCTTGTCCGTATCCCGCAAAAAACGAAGTTCCATGGGAAAGCCCTCTGTATCTTCGATAAAATGACAATATTTTAAAAGTTGTGACGCGATAAAATTTTCAAGCCTAGCCCCACGATCAGGAACAATGGACCAGTCCCACAAGTAGAGTTTTCTTTCCTTTTTAACCGCTCTTGTTTTTGGCGGACCGTATGGAGAAATGCGAAAACAGTAATACATTCTTTCAAATATTTTAAGCCACCGTTCCACGGTTTCATGTGCAACATCAAGGAGTTCTTTCAGGTTCTTGACCGAAAGAGGAGAGGCGACTCGTCCTGGAAGTTCATATGCGAGCAATTCAAGCAGGCTTATCTCTTTGATATTCTCAAGGTCTCTGATATCTTCATATATTACCCGCTGAAGTCTCTCCCTTTGCCATCTTCTCCAAAATCTTTCTTCACCTTTCAGGCATGGTTCGGGAAATCCTCCAAATTTTAATAATAACTGAATATCATTTTTTGTAGGATTCGGATTGAGTTCTCGCGGGGAAAAAGGATGAAGCCGGTAATAATGGTATCTCCCCTGCAAAGAGTCACCCCCCTTGCTGTAATAATCGAGTCTTGCCGAGCCTGTAATAATAAAGGAGATTTCAGATTTGTTCGTGTCGTAAAAGCCTTTAACCAGATTTCGCCACCTTGCGAATTTATGTATTTCGTCCAATACAATGCATTTCTGGTTTGCAGGGAGTTCTCCTTTGAGCAGTGAGGATCTTGCGCCGGGATCATCCCAGTTAAGATAGGCGGGATGTTTTTCACCAGGTTCAGATAGAAAATTCAATGCAAAGGTAGTTTTGCCCGCCTGCCTTGGGCCTCCTATAAAAGCCATGGTTGACTTCAGATCTTCTTCAACCGGTTTTTTTATGTACCGTTCATATATTTTATCCATGGTAAAATCACCATAACACGATTTTACTCATGAGTAAAGTAAGATGCATATGATTTAAAGCGGCGATGACGCTCCCGGAATCTTTACATTACGATTAAAGCTGCTTCACGGATTAATTCCAGAGTTTCACCGGCTTCTTTCAGGTCTATCCGTTCTATGGCAAATCCTGCATGGATAATAACATATTCTCCTATTAAAGGATTTTCAAGAAGCGCAAGGCATATCTTTTTTTTTACCCCTCCTGCGTCTGCAATTCCGGTATCAGCATCAATTATTTCAATTATTTTTGCAGGAACAGCTATGCACATATTTATACCATTTCTTATCAGTAGAGTCCGGTTAGAAAGTTGCAAGAAAGAAAATACGGGAAGTTTAATTGTTTTTTCCGCTGTTGCGAATAAATTTTATACGGCCAGATGTTAGAACTGAGCTATGGTGAAATTTAAACAACTCTGGCTGTTTGAGCGTAGCGAGTTCCAGAGGTTTTTAAATTTTATTATAGCTCAGTCTATTGCTGAAATTATTTATGTTACGGTCTATATTAATGTACTGCACATGCTATGCACGGGTCAAAAGATCTGACGATTCTTGCAGCCTCCAGGGGGTTTTCACTGTCATTAACCGGAGTTCCTATTAATGCCTGTTCTACAGCACCGGGATTCCCGGAATCATCCCTCGGAGAACAGTTCCATGTTGTTGGTACTACGCACTGATATCCCTCTATTTTTTGTTTTTTTATAGTAAGCCAGTGCCCCAATGCCCCCCTTGGGGCTTCTGTCAATCCCACACCGGTTCCTGTTTCAGGTATTTTAAAATCTTCGAAAGATGGCTCCCCTGGCTCAAGTTCATCCACCCATTGGGCACATTTATCTGCAACTATTTTGGCTTCTATTGCTCTTGCTGCATGCCTTCCCATAACAGAGACAAGATCACCCGGCTTCTTGTCAAGGGCTGACAAAAGATCATCAACAAGCTTTTTTAATTTAAAATTTTCACCATTTAAATATGCAACCATCACCCTTGCCAATGGCCCGACTTCCATGACCATGGAATTATATCTTGGAGCTTTAATCCATGAATATGCGTCGCTTTTATGGGGTGAGGCAATGGTCTCACTTCTGGATGGATGAATCCCTGAGCCTGAGGAATAAAGAGAATATCTAATATCTTCAGTAATTCCTGAAGCATTAAAACCAGTCAACTTCCCATTTACAATTATTCCTGGGGGGAATAAAAGATCTGAGCTATCATCTGATTCATGGAAAACACCATACGCAAGAAAATTACCACACCCTTTTCCAAGTTTAAAATAATCAGGAAATGTTTTTGCAACCCCAGCCACATCATTTAAATAACCATTATCTATAAAGGTTCTTAACTTGTTAATAAGGGATTTATACGCTGCAATTTTATCTGCTGTTACTTTTTCTGTTACTCCGCCCGGAACAAGGGATGCAGCATGGGGGAGTTTACCGGCAAATATTGCCCCGGCCCTGTGGGCAACAGCGCGCATTTCCAGAGCTTCAAGGTAATTTCTGATGGCAGTGAAATTGAGTTCATCATCTGTTAGATATTCACCCTTATATCTGGGGAGAAAAGGGGCTGCCGGAAAGACCGATTTTGAAGAGATTTCAGAATTTACCCATCCTTTAAGATTATTTAAAACTGGGTCTTTACCTGAATAGTTTAAGATGGCTGCTATATCAACAAAATCCAAAGCTGCAAGATGATAAAAATGAAGAATATGGGATTGGAGATAATTAGCCCCCATAATCAAATTTCTCAAAATGCGGCCATTTTTCGGGGGGATAATTCCATATGCCTGATCCTGAGCCAAAATTGAGGCTATTCCATGGGAAACAGGGCATACTCCGCAAATTCTCTGGGTGATCTGTTGAGCATCCAAAGGGTCCCTTCCTTTTAGAATTGTTTCAAATCCCCGGAACATTTCACCTGAGCAGTATGCCTTTGTAATTAAATTTGATTCAACTTCTATACGAATTGCAAGGTGCCCCTCTATTCTTGTTATTGGATCAATATTTATTGTTTTACCCATAAAAGTGCCTCACTTCGTCATCATTGTTAGTTTTAAACGTTGAAACAATTTTCATAAGTTGTTTAAACAAATCAGTATTTTCTTTACTCCCCTGCTCAATATTTTTTAACAAATTATTTACATCTTCTATGCTTTTAAATTGCTGCCGCGACGAAGAGGCTATATCGTTCATGAGAATCGATGTTTTTTTAAGCCTTGCCTCAACTTTTTCAAAGGCGGTCCTTGTTTTTTCTACCTGATCTTTTCCGGCACAGGTTTTTTTAATAGTCGCTTCAATTAATTCTGAAGTATTTTTTGCCGCTTCCGCAGATTTTTTGGCGAGGGTTCCCACCTCCCCAGCAACCACAGCAAACCCCACCCCTGCCTCCCCTGCCCTTGCAGCCTCAACAGCAGCGTTTAGTGAAAGAAGATTTGTCTGAAAAGCAATTCCATCTATGGTTTTAATCACAGCCATAGTCTGATCACTTTTGTCTGCAAGTTCTTCAATGGAATCCATAACAAGTTTCATGGCTTCAGCAGCCATGGAAAATTCTTCGGCTGTTTTTTTCATTAAATCGTTGGCATTATTTGCATTTTCTGAATTCTGCCCGGTCATGGATGCTATTTCATTAATAAAAGATGTGGCTTCACTCACCGATTCCGTCTGGTTTTGAGATTTTTCCTGCACCAGCCCGGCAACATTTTGTACCTTTGCAATAACAACGTTAAGTTTTGTTATGAATGCATTAAAAAGCCCCGCTACTACACCAATTTCATCTTTAGTTGCAACAGATATACGCCGGGTGAGATCCCCCTCATTTTTTTCAAAAAGCCTGAGAAAAACAACAAACTGCCCCAAA
The DNA here is from genome assembly GCA_964572105.1 of uncultured Desulfobacteraceae bacterium. Classification (GTDB taxonomy): domain Bacteria; phylum Desulfobacterota; class Desulfobacteria; order Desulfobacterales; family BuS5; genus DAOWMW01. Next base: position 16 of record CAZNFB010000157.1, on the reverse strand, counting down.
GGCAAGCTCACAAATT
>CAZNFB010000156.1:0-6478 GCA_964572105.1 uncultured Desulfobacteraceae bacterium | reverse complement strand
CAAAAACTCATCTGCCCCATTCCCCAAAGGCCGTGCATTACTTTCTGGGCATGGCCGGGATATTCTTTATTTATGGAGACGATTACTATGTTATGAAAAACCCCTTCCCAGGGAAACCACATATCGATTATTTCAGGGATAACGGTTTGGAGTAAGGGTAAAAAAAGACGTTCTGTAACCTTTGCAAGGTAGCAATCTTCCATGGGAGGACGCCCCACAAGAGTAGCGCTGTAAACAGGTTTCCTTCTGTGGGTAATAGCTGTAACATGGAACACTGGATAATCATCCGCAAGGGAATAATATCCTGTATGATCGCCAAAAGGTCCCTCCACTCTAAGTTCCCCTGGGTCCACATACCCTTCAAGAATGAATTCAGCTTCCGCTGGAACACGAATATCATTGGTAATACATTTTGTCATTACTATCGGTTTTTTGCGAATAAAACCGGCCAGGAGCATTTCATCCATCCCCCTGGGCATGGGAGCAGTGGCTGCATAAGTAGTGGCAGGGTCTGCGCCTATGGCAACCGCCACAGGCATCCTTTTATTTGCGCTGCAGTATTCATTGTAATAATTTGATCCATCTTTATGTATATGCCAATGCATCCCTGTGGTATTTTTATCAAAAATCTGTAAACGGTACATTCCTGCATTCTGTTTTCCTGTAACAAGGCTTTTTGTAAAGACAATGGGAAGGGTAACAAAGGGGCCTGCATCCTGGGGCCAGCATTTTAATACCGGGATTATCGACAAATCAACATCTGAACCCTTTTGAACGATTTCCCGACAAGGTGGGGTCTTCCCCTTAAAAGTACGGGGAATAAAACTCGAAGCACCAAGTGCCAAAGGGATCATATCCAAAGCCTGCCTGATGCTTTTGGGAGGTTCCATTTCTAAATATTTTTTGACCTTTTCAGCCAGCCTGTCCAGATAATCCACCCCCATGGCCATACATATTCTTTTGTCACTTCCGAAGATATTGGTTACCACAGGAAACTTTGATTCTTTTACCTTTTCAAAAAAAAGGGCTTTCCCACCGTTTTTACTCTTTGATTCCATATCTGTATATCTACTTATTTCCAGGCTGCATGAAACCGGCTGTGGGATATACTTTAATTCACCCGCTTTATCAAGCCTGTTCAAAAATTCTTTCAGATTTTTATACACTATCTTCTTCTCCCCAGCGTGGAAACAGATTATGATGAAGTTTTAAATGATCCAGGACCCTGGCAACAACAGAATCGATGAGATCATCAACTGTTTCCGGTTTAAAATAAAATCCAGGAGACGGCGGCATAATGGTCGCACCTGCAACTGCTGCTGTATACATATTTTTTAAATGTATTTTGTTTAACGGAGTCTCCCGGGTCAGCAGGATCAATGGCCGTTTCTCTTTAAGACAGACATCGGCAGATCTGCTGATAAGATTATCCGTAACTCCCGATGCAATTGCCCCAAGGGTCTTCATGGAACAGGGCGCGATTATCATACCATCATGGAGAAATGAGCCGCTGGCCATGGGAGCAAAAAAATTATCCCCCTGGAAAATAGCAAGGCGCGCATTTTGATTAATAATAATACCCTGGTGTAAAAGAAAAGTCCTTATCGATTCAGGAGTTGATCCAGGGCTGTGCCCGGTTTCATGTTCAATAACTTTTAAGCCGGTGTTTGATATAACAAGATAAAGATCAATAGAAGTATTTAAAAGAGCTTTTAAGAGTCTGATTCCATATATGGAGCCGGAAGCGCCGGATATGGCAACTACTATTTTTTTTTTCACTAAAACCACCTTACTGCTTCATCCAGCAAAATTCCTCCAAACAGGACAATGGATATTATGCTGTTAATATGAAAAAATGCCACGTTTATATTAGAAAGATCGTCCGGTTTAATCAACTTGTGCTCGCAGATCATGAGGCATCCGATAATGACCATGGCACACAAGTATATATTTCCCATATTGAATTCTAAATATATGAGAAAAAAAAATATTAAGGATAAGATATGAATCATTTCCGATATACGGAAGGCTTTTTTAATCCCAAATCTGGCAGGAACTGAAAAAAGTCCCGCCTTAATATCAAAATCTGTGTCCTGACAGGCATAGAGTATGTCAAAACCGGCAATATGTGTCAATAATGCCATGGAAAGAAGAAGCACAGACCATGAAAAAGTACCGGTAATGGCTATCCACGCTCCGATGGGTGCAATGGATATTACAAAGCCAAGATATATGTGGGAAAAATATGTAAATCTTTTTGTAAATGAATATAAAAACAAAAGACCAAGAACAGGAAAAGATAGATGAAAACAGAGTTTACCGAGCATTCCAGCTGCAAATATAAATAAAAATGAAGATATGGCGATAAAAATTACTGCCGCAGAAAAAGATATTCTCCCTGCAGGAATTTCCCGCTGGCAGGTTCTCGGATTTTTTGAATCGAATTTCAGGTCGGCAACTCTGTTAAACCCCATGGCTGCGGAACGGGCAGCTGCCATGGCAATAAGTATCCAGAAAATATCTGACAAAGAGATAGATTGATCCCTTGATGCCAGCACCACAGCTGAAAAAGCAAATGGAAGCGCAAAAATCGTGTGGGAAAATTTTATCATCTTAAAATAATTGACTATTTGAGCAGTAGCACGTTTTTTGTTCATTTCAGTTCCAATTAAAGTAGCAATTCAGCTGAATTGTTACTACTTGTCAAAACAGACCGTCTGTTTTTGTATTGCAGTCAGGGCAACTTCCATTTACGATGAAATTTTCTTCCACCATAAAACCAGATCTTTTTATGAGCAATTTACCGCAATTACAGCACAGGGTATTTTCAAATCCACTTCCATGTACATTGCCGGTATAAACATATTTTAAGCCTGTTTTCAAACCTGTTTTACGGGCATTATTTAATGTTTCCACAGGTGTTCCAGGACGATCGCATAGTTTATAAGCAGGATGAAAACGGCTTACATGCCAGGGAGTTTCCCTGCCGAGGGATTCAGCAATAAAAAGCGCAAGCTTTTGAATTTCATCAGGATTATCATTGAGCCCAGGAATAATCAGGGTTGTTATTTCAAGAAAAATTCCTGAAGATTTCATCTGTATTAAAGTCTTTTGTACATTCTCCAATTCTGCATTGCATTTTTTTGTATAAAATTCGTTATTAAAAGCTTTTAAGTCAACATTCGCAGCATCAATATAGGGGCTTAATATTTTCAATGCCTGGTCGCTTATGTAGCCATTTGTTATCAGTACATTCTTGATTCCTTTTTCAGCTGCCAGCCTGGCTGTATCCAGGACAAATTCGAAATTCACGGTGGGTTCGGTATAGGTGTAGGCAATACTTTTACATTTTCTTTTTTTTGCCATTTTGACTATTTCATCAGGTTTAAAAAAATCACCCATGATCAGCCCGTTGCGGTCTGAGGGCATCTGGGCGATATCTGCGTTCTGGCAAAAGAGACATTTAAAATTGCATCCAACTGAGGCAACAGACAAAGAAAGGCTTCCCGGAAAAAAATGGAACAAAGGCTTTTTTTCGATGGGATCAACATTTCTGGCTATGAGATTTCCGTATATTAAAGTTTTAAGGACACCTTCCTGGTTTTCCCTTACATTGCATATCCCCCTGCTTCCATTTTTAATAATGCAGAAATGTTTACAAAGATTACATTGTACTTTTTGGTCTTTTAATGCTTTATAAAGGCGGGCTTCCATGGTATTTACTCCTTGGAAATAAAGATGTTTGAAATTCAGTAAAAAAAGATTCCAAAAATCAGAACCTGCAAATGTCGAAAAAATATATAAGATTTCAGATGATTTTAACAGACAATTTATAATATTGACCGGGTAAGAATCTAAGGGTTCGGTCAAAAATAAATTAGCAATTTTAAGTGTTGAGGCGCCTGGCTGGCAAGGCGCGAAAACGCAGGAATATCAAGATATTTCTGCGCTTTCGGAACGCAGCCAGGCGGGATGCATCGGCGCTTAAAATGTAAAGTTATTTTTGAGCGAGCCCTAAAGATATGTCGAAGAAGGATTTTTTTAGTCTCCGTTTTTTAAAAACGTCAAGGATATTGCATTTTCGTTTTTTTGTCTGGCTTTATAAATAAGCGGCAGGGGTCTTGTTCTAAAGCGGGGGACAAGTGTTATTGACAAGCCTGCGAAGGTGCCAAAAGGGTATTTATGCATAATATTTGAATGTTCTATTTTTGAAATTATTTTATTTGAATCATAGGGATACAAACAAACCGTACTCCAGGAAACAGGAACATCTCCTAAAATGATTCTTATCATATTTTTCAGCTCCCATATGCTGAAAAACCTGGCATGATTATATATGGTTTTTGTAAAAATTCCTTTTATTCGTCTTTGAATAGCTTTTAATGCATAGCGGTTAAGGACTCCTATAAAAACCTTATCCTTTGTAACTCTGAATGCTTCTTTCAGGGCATTTTCAGGATTTTCCACAAATTCAAGGCTTGTCATGAAACATGAATAATCAAAAGAATTATCATCAAAAGGGAGAGATTCTGCAACTCCCCGGTGCAAGTCTGCACGGTCCTTAACATTTTTATGCGCAACATCGAGCATATATGGCGAAGGGTCAATACCTGTTGGGTACAAACCCATTTCGATAAACTGCATAAGTCCGTGCCCTGTACCGCAGCCGATATCAAGAAGTCTGCTCCCCCGAGCAGGTTTAAGCATTTCAAACAAAAGCCTGTTCTCAACCCTGGCGATAAAGCTATTGTGATCTTCTTCAAACCATTTCTCGCAGGAAATCGTATCGTTGAAATCAAAAATATATCCCATATTGTTAATTTAGAAAAAAAACAAAAAAATATCAAGAGGAAAACACTTTGGGGGAGGATGGATTTTTAAAATTTTGGTCTGATAAAAAAGATTTTGGGACAGGAACCGCCAGCTTTGAGCAGAGTTTCAGTACAATCAGAATGATCATACTGAAACTATAGGATGCCTTGAAAAAATAGATGATGCAATTTATTATATTGCTCTACCTTTATAATACTCATAATATTTAAAAACTTTTGCGATATAATAACGAGTAGCTGTAAACGGAGGAACTCCATTGTACTGTCGAACCCTTTTACTCCCGGCGTTATAGGCAGCAAGGGCCAGCTCAACATCTCCATCAAATTGAACAAGAAGGCGTTTAAAATATTTTACACCGCCGTGGATGTTATATTCAGGGTTAAAGCTATCTTTAACGCCCAGCCACTTGGCTGTATTCGGCATTAACTGCATGAGACCCTGCGCCCCTTTTTTGGAAAGTGCATTAGGATTGTATCCGGACTCTGCCATGATAATAGCCTTTATAAGAGCAGGATCAACCTGGTGTTGTTTAGCTGCTTGAGTAATAATGGAATCGAATTGAGTGTCTGGAAAGGTTATGCTGGACCGTATATTATTTTTGCTTTTGGAAGGAATAATTGGGCTGTTTGCAGATATTTTTGAAAAAGTTACAGTATTAGAAGAAACAGGTTGTAATTTTGACTTTTCAATAGAATTTATTTCATCTGGAGGTGTATTATTAACAACCAAAAGAGATTCTATTGAATGATTTTCAACAAGTGTTGTTCTGCCGGCATAATTATTTGCCCATGTAAAAAATAAAAAAATGAATATAGCAAAAATAAAGATCCAAATGTTCTGTTTTGCTAAAAAAAATTGTAACAATAAATTTTTATGCATTAAATTTTCTCCATAAAGATTGCTTTTAAATTATCATAAAAAAATAAACGAGTAAAGTACAATAAAGATCGCAATAAAAATGCCAAACAGAACATTAATGTATAAAACGTTATAATATCAACTCGTTATCTATAATTCAAAAGTTTAGAAAAAATAATAACATAACAAAAAATTCATAAAAACCGTATTTTTTTCCATTAATTGGAAGGTTTTCGTACCCCGCCAGCATGGTGAGGATAAGCTTTAGGGCTCGCTCAAAAATAACTTTACATTTTAAGCACCGATGCATCCCGCCTGGCTGCGCTTTCGCGCCTTGCCAGCCAGGTGCCTCAACACTTAAAATTGCTAACAACTTATAAAATTTTCGTTCCTTAATAATTGGGGATGCCTCTATAACTTGTCAAATAATTACCCTTCACACATCACCAATTTTCATTTTTGCTGTAATCCCATACTGAGAAACCTTTAAAGCTGTATACCTGCCCTGAGTTAAAAAATTCAAGATTTTATACTTTACTTTTTTTTTTCTGTTTTTGATATCATTAATTTTTATTATCTCATATCCTGTATCAATAAATAATCTTTGAATAGTTTTTTTAGTAAAAAACCTTATATGAGTCACATCTAAAATACCTGCTTCTTTATATGTAAAATCATCATTTAATATCAATTTTTTTAATACTCTTTTATTATTAATATTCGGGATTGAGGCAATTACTATTCCATTTTTTTTTAGCAGAGATTTTGTTTTAATCAGCATTTCCCA
>CAZNFB010000155.1:0-6543 GCA_964572105.1 uncultured Desulfobacteraceae bacterium | reverse complement strand
GATCAAAATTATTAGGTGATATTAAAAACAGTAGGGGCGGATTCCATATCCGCCCCATCCTGATATTGAATGATGCGGGAATAATGGTCCATCGGATTTGGAACGGAATACCGAATGATTTCCGCAATATTCAATTGCATGAATTTGTCATTATGCCAAACCATATTCACGGAATCATTGAAATCACCACCGTAGGGGCGGATTCCATATCCGCCAAAGATACAGGGGCAGAAATGGATTCTGCCCCTACCCCAGCCATACCCAAGAGTTGTTCCGCTGAAACCATGGTCTATATTGCATAATGGAAAGATGCTTGGACGTTACGAATGATTTTTAAACAGGCTCTTAAGTAGTTATTCGATTTATACATTACCCCATCTCAGGGGAAAAATGAGGTAATATAATGAATTTAAAAAACAGAAAATACCGCTAATTCTACCAATTATACCCCACTGTAAATGAGAGTTCACCTGTTTTAATCAAATTAACAGGTGTAGTAAAAGCACCGGTTGCATTGCGGGAATAACGGTCGGCACTTGTCCCGTTTCCATTGGGTTGATCTCCCCAGAATCCCATGAATCCAAACCTGTAAAACCATTTTCCATCCTTTGTATATTTTATGGACAGACTCGTCATCCATGCATCTTCAGGATCATACATAACGAATAATTCAGGATGAATTCTTCCCCCCATATAATCTGTCCAGAAAAAACCTGTGAGCCTGTAACTGTCATCCTGATCCCATGGGTTGTGCACAGGATCATAATCAAAATCACAAATATGTTTCCAGTAGGCCTGCAATGATGCATTTATCATATTATGAGAATTCATCCATCTTATCCAGAAAGATTTATCAAACCCGACCAGAGCCTGATAAACCCTGTGCATGGTATACCCCTTCATACTCGGTTCAAGGCCGAATTCCATATCTGGAAAAGCATCTGCCAGAACCCCCAGGGCTTCCTTTGGCAGAGTACCGTAAAAAAGCTGGGTAAAAGGATCTGCTGTATCGTAAAAAGACATCTTGCTTACTATATTTCCTTCTGCCCGTATAACAGCATTAATACTGGAGACATATGTATTAAATGAAATGCCGTACATATCCTGTTCCGGATGCTCAAAAATCAATGCCGGCCGAGTCAGACCTTCGGAAAGATTAATCGCAGGGTCATCCTGGTATGTACGCAGATAATAGAGGCTAACCTCTGAAGACCCATAAGCCAGTCTGACCTTTCCCCCATATTCCATATTATCAATATTACTTGCAGGGACATCATCCACCAGCTCAATGGGACCCGGGGAGTCATAAGAGGAGCCTATTAAATTGCCCAGGGGACTATCTGCAAAATTCGGAAGAGTATCCATAATAAGTTTACTTCCATCGGAGACCGATAGTCCATTATCATAACCCAGAATGGGACCGAGCAAATCATTCATGCCTGGACCTATTCTCCCTATTCTCTCTTCCAGGAATTCAGTCAGAGCCGGTATTCCCCAGTCCTTAACCTCCTTGAATCCAAAGGCATAGGGTGCATTATTATGATCATAGGGATCTGTTAAAGATGAATCAAGGGGGGCATACTGATGGGGGCGAATGTCCGGGATTGCCACAAGCTGAAAATCTATGGAATTAAAGGGTCCGACCATACCTGTGGAATAATCGAGTCTTGCCATCCATAGAGGAATTGCAAGGTCTTCGGGTTTATCAAAAAACATTTTATTGGAGTTGTCCTGGGGATTTATTATATTTACAACATTAAATCCATCGGCCTCACCCCATTGAACTATCTGCCTTCCCAGGCGTAATACCACGCTCTGCTGCATTCCAAATTCAGAGACAAGATCGACAAAAGCCTCCCTAAGATCATTTTCAACCTTTAAATCATCCTTTCCAAGTTCAAAATCAGATGGGCTCTTATCCCGCACATTATCCCATCTATCTGTTACATCGAAGACTGCATCATAGGAGCCTCTATAGGTGAGAAAGAACTTGTTCACCTGTATATTCCCAAAACCCATATTTTCGGGACGAATGGTAAGATCAAATTTCAGTTCGGTTAACCACTGGGAGCACGTAACCGAGTCCATAAACTTGTTCTGAAAACCGTTTGTATCCCTTAGCACATAGTTTGACTGCAACCGACCGTGGAAATCGGTGGTTAATGCGTAAGTACAATCAGGCTTAAAAAATACTCCAGCGCATATCAGAAGAGTGACAACAACAAAAACTACCATCTTTTTCATGTACTTCTCCTTTGAGCAAAAAAAATTAATAAAACTCAGTAGTGTCCGGTTAGAAAGTCACAGGAAAGAAAATACTTGGGAGTTTAATTGTTTTTTTCGCTATTGTGAAAAAACAATTAAACTCCCCCCACGCAAAATTCCAACCGGCCACCACTGGATAAAACTATAGTTTATTTGTGGCCGGCTTTAATTTCGACCATTTTTGAATATGAAATGTGAGTATTGAGAATAAAGATAAAGTAAAGTTTTTTTAAATGCTCACCCCTCATATTGCAGCACTATTTTGAATAAATAAATACCTGTTATTACTCCTATATAATTTCATTTCATTATAAAGTTACTACAAAATATGATTAAAAAATAATTCAGACATTTTCCTGCCTGAATTATTTTTTAATCACACTTTGAAATCTTTAATCCTACCAGTAATATCCCACAGTAAAGGAGAGTTCACCTATTTTAGTCAGATTAACAGGCACGGTAAAAGGACCTGTCCCATTGGAGCTGTAAGGTGAGGCTGAAGTTCCGTTTCCATCTGTAACATCTCCCCAGAATCCCATGAATCCAAATTTATAGAACCAGCTGGCACCCTTTTTGAATGTTACGGAAAGGTTGGTCATCCATGCATCCTCTGTATCATACATTATAAACAGTTCAGGATGTATCTTCCCTGAATTATAATCTGTCCAGAAAAATCCTGTGAGCCTGTAATTATCATCCTGTTCCCAGGGAGTATATATCTTGTCATAATCATAATCACATATATGCTTCCAGTAAGCCTGCAATGAGGCATTTATCATGTTATGGGAATTCAAACTCCTTATCCAGAAAGATTTATCAAATCCGAGCAGGCCCTGATAAACCCTGTGCATGGAAAAACCTTCATAACCAGGCTCACGATCCATTTCAAATCTGGATGAAATCATGGGGCCTAAAATGGGGCCCAGAGCAGATGAGGGAAGTGTCCCGAAAAGATCCTCTCCAAAGGGATCAGAAAGATCAAAAACAGATACCTTACTTACAATATTACCCTCAGCCCGTATAACAGAATTTAGAGAAGCGACATATGTGTTAAAGGAGAAACCATACATCTCCTGCTCTGGATGCTCAAAGTAAAAAGCATTTTCATACCCATAGAGGCCAGCGGATAAATTGATTGCAGGATCATCCTGGTAGGTATTAAGATAATAAAAACTAACCTCAGAACTTCCATAGGATACCCTGATCTTCCCGCCATACTCCATATTGCCCAGGGTGCTGCTGGGGACATCTTCATAAAACTGAACTGGAGGATGGGGTCCATAATCACCGCCAAGAAGGGCGGAAAGGGCGGGAAGGGTTTCCATCATCAGCTTGCTTCCGTCGGAAACGGATAATCCATTATCATATCCTATTAAATTGGCTCCAAGGCCGCCAAGTTTTTCTTCCGCAAAGTGTGTAAGAGCAGGAATTCCCCAGTCTTTAACCTCCTTGAATCCAAAGGCATAGGGTGCATTATTATGACTGTATGGATCTGTGAAGGATGTATCTAAAGGGGCGAACTGATGGGGCCGGATATCAGGAATGGCCACAAGCTGAAAATCTATGGAGTTAAAAGGACCGATCATCCCTATGGAATAATCGAGCCTTGCCATCCAAAGAGGAATTGCAAGGTCATCGGGTTTGTCAAAAAACATTTTATTGGAGTTATCCTGGGGATTTATTATATTTACAACATTAAATCCGTCGGCCTCACCCCATTGAACTATCTGCCTTCCCAAACGTAATACCACGCTCTGCTGCTCACCAAATTCGGAGACAAAATCGACAAAAGCCTCCCTAAGATCATTTTCAACCTTTAAATCATCCTTGCCAAGTTCAAAATCGCTGGGGCTTTTATCCCTTACCTCATCCCATTTATCTGTTACATCGAAAACAGCATCATAGGAACCTCTGTAGCTCAAGAAAATCTTATCCACAGATATATTTGCATAAGTCATCTTCTCAGGGCGAATAGTAAGATCGAACTTAAGCTCGGTTAACCACTGGGAGCATGTAACCGAGTCCATAAATTTATTCTGAAAACCGTTTGTATCCCTTAATACATAATTTGACTGCAAACGGCCGTGAAAATCTGTTTTTAATGCATAAGAATAATCCGCATCAAGACAAATCCCGGCTGAAACCAAAATCGCCAAACAAAAACCAAAAAAAAACTTCTTCATTCTTAAATCCCTTAGGGTTCGCACAAAAATAAATTAGCAATTTTAAGTATTGAGGCGCCTGGCTGGCAAGGCGCGAAAGCTTAGGAATATCAAGATATTTCTAAGCTTTTGTAACGCAGCCAGGCAGGATGCATCGACGCTTAAAATGTAAAGTTATTTTTGCGCGAGCCCTTAGCATAAACTTTTAAGAAAATTAATTTTGAAAAGGGATCGGGAAGAAATAACACTTGTAGCCCCCAGCCGATAACAGATCCAAAATAATTTTCTTAAAGCCTATACAACATAAAATTATTACAATACAAAGAAACAGAAACATAAATTTACTACAAAGTAAGAAATTGATAAATATGCAAAAAAAACTTTTACGTAATTATCAAAACTTAGGAACGGAGATGAAATAAGTTGAGCAGAAATAGCGCAGGATTTTGACTCATATACAAGGCGCATTAAAGGTTGCATACTATACGTATTCGGCCTTTGATGCAACGAAGTAGATGGGCCAAAAGACAAGCTATTTTGTTCAACTTATAAAATTTTCGTTCCTTATATCTTATTTTGTCCAGGTACCAAGCCTGCCGACAGTGAATTTCTCCTTCATATTAGGAACGTTAAATTCATAAAAAAGATCCATGCCGTAAACATCCTTGGATGACGATCTTAAGACTGTTGCATGTTTTGTTTTCACATCGTAAAAAAGATGAAGGTTACTTGCCTGGGTAACTCTATTATCCCAGAACATGAACTGGGGCATAAAACTGGCTGTTTTCCAGTACTCACCTGCAATATCCCACATCAGCTTATACTGTATCCACATAGTTTTTTTGTCGAGCCAGAACTCCATTTTTCCAACATTGTAATAGGGATCTTTTGGAACAGCCTCTGTAACATGAAACATTCTTGGAACCCACACAGAAGTAACAGGAGAATATGTTGCCTGGGTTGTCCCTTTGACTTCCCAGCCAACTTTGATCAGATCAACGTCTGTAACTGCTTTCCAGCTTCCGTCTTCCTGCCCTTTCATCTCGGTGGGATTTTGCGAACTGTATTTTGCAACACACATGAGTCCCAGTTTTTCACCTAAATACTTCCACTTCATTTTTGATGTATGACCCAGCCAGCCATTACCGTCATCAATGGTAAAATCAGAACCCATAAAAGGATCAGACCTGTTTGCCCCGGACATTCTCTTTGTTCTTCTTATGGCAGGTATATATACATAAAGTTCGTCATCACTTCCATCTATTTTTCTATATGTTAACTGGGCAGTTCCTGAAACATCATAGGGCTGAAGCACCACTGTGAGTTCCGTTACCATTAATTTTTTCGGATTGGTCTCCTTTCCCTGGGGGGTTCCCCAAAAGTAATACCTGTAGTAATTATTTACTATGGCCCTTTCCAGTCCCCCTGAACCTATCCACTCAACAGAAAAAGGACATTTTGCGGAACCGTCCCGGCCTTTACAAAGGTCCCTGTTCTGCATCAATTTTAGCCCGGCAACAGGATCTTTTTCAAAATCAATATTGGGAAAAGGATACCCGTAAATCCATTCAGCAAACTTCCCTGTTCCGGCCTCTATGATATTTTGTTTCTTATCAAGGGTAAATTTTCCAGCATTATGTTTTGCCCCGTATTCATCCCACTCGGCATCATTGCTGGCATCATAGGCAAACTGTCCGATCTCCATTATCATACGGCCGTCTTTTACCCATTCAATAAAATCATCGGGGACAAGGCCTTCAACCTTTTTCCAATTAGTCTTGTCGATTTTATCCCCTGGTTTTAAACCCAGTTGCTTAAAGTGTTCATCCTGATGTTCTTTCCACTGCGGATCAAAAGCATTTGCTGATACCGCCAGAAAAGCTGTAATCATACTTGTAATCAAAACAATTTTACAAAACTTCCTAAACATACTTCCTCCAACAAACAATAAAAAAACTAAATTTTGATATTAAATAAAACGGTGTATAGTTATTCCATAGCCGTGTTGAAAAATTAATTTTCCAGCACAGCCATGGTTAAAAATTAATCAAAAAGGACCTGATCTGGGGTGTCTAAAAACCCGATTTTGGGTCTATTTTTTTTGCTCAGTTTTTGG
>CAZNFB010000154.1:0-6647 GCA_964572105.1 uncultured Desulfobacteraceae bacterium | reverse complement strand
CCGCCCATGGCTCTTACGGTATTTTGGAACTCTTTGTTTTCCCGGATGATCGTCAAAATTTTTGCTGTTTTTTCATCATCAAAATATTTTTTTGGAATTATAAGGTCGTATCGTTCCTCTGTGATTGGAATAAAATCGAGATCAAGGGCCTTTGCAGCAGACCTTATTCCCATTCCCGCGTCTCCCCTTTTGCTCGCAACTGCAGAAGCAACGTTCATATGTGTATATTCTTCAAGATCATATCCTTTTATCTTTGTGGGGCTGATTTTAAATTTATTGATGAGCATATCTGTTAAAAGGCGGGTTCCTGACCCTTTTTGTCTGTTGACAAATTTTATTCCCGGCCTGGCAAGATCTTCAAAATTCTTAATATTTGCGGGATTTCCCCTGGGAATAATAATCCCCTGTTCCCTGTATGATAGATTTAAGAGCACCAGGGGAATCTCTTTTAAAAATCGCTGGATAAAGGGAATATTATATTCTCCGGTTTTTTCATCCATGAGATGGGATCCTGCAAAGTGGGCCTCTTTTCTTTTTATAGCCATGATGCCCCCCATGCTTCCAACGTGGGCAGAGGATAAACGATGAACAGGGGGGAGTTTGTGAAGCAGATTTGCAAGAACATCAAGGAGATTGTCATGGCTTCCTATGAAGACTATGGTATTTTCAATCTCTTTGATATCGCGTAAAAGTTCCACCTGCACAATCTCACCGGCACCGATCCCTTCGTTCCCCGACGGTACAATAATTATTCCATCGGCCTGAACAAGGGACATTACTGCTCCGGCGCCGCCCCCCGTGGGGGTTGCCATGAGGTTGTTCTCCACTCTTCCAAGCTTTACGCGTGTAAAATTTTCAACACCCATTTCCGATGATAATGGCCGTGATAAAATGGCGGGTACGGTTTTTTCTTGTACTGTCTCAATTCCAAGGTATGAATTTATGAGTTCTTTGACAAAAAGCCGCATGGTTAAAACAGCAGACACGGGATATCCCGGCAGGCCAATGACCGGTTTCCCTTTTACAATGGAAAGAATAACAGGTTTTCCCGGTTTAATATTTACTCCGTGCACAATTATTTTTCCAAGTTTTTTCAGCACGCTGTGGGTATAATCTTTTGTCCCGGCGGAAGCCCCCGCGTTTATCAGGAGTATGTCGTACAGATCGAGATTTTTTTTGATTGTTTCCTCAAGGGCCTCAGGGTCATCCGGAACAATGGGATTTTTAGCGGCATTTGCCCCCCATTGCCTGAGGTAACCGGATAGTACGCGGCTGTTAAATTCGATGATATCCCCAGGTCTCAGGGGCTTTCCCGGCTGCACCAGGTCTGTTCCTGTGGGTATGACCAGTATTTTTGGAATCGGCCGAACATTTATACTGGTAATCCCCGTTGCTAACATGGCCCCCTGATCTATGGGGCGTATAATGTGGCCTTCAGGCACGATGAGCTCTGTTGCCACAATATCTTCTCCTATGGTTCGGACGTTTGCCCATGGAGTAACAGTGGTTATTATTTCAACTCTATTATCTTCGAGATGGTGCACATCTTCTATCATGACCACTGCGTCAAATTCATCAGGAAGGAGGTTTCCTGTATTAATAGGCATATACTGGCCGGGATAAGTCAGGATTATTGGATTTGCTTCGTTTGCTCCGGCAAGATCCCTGAAGTGGACTGCTATTCCATCCATTGCTGCAGCATTATAAAAAGGTGATGAGATCCGCGCGAAAACAGGTTCTGCAGTGACTTTGTCAATGGAATCTTCCACTGAAATTTTTTCCCGGCGTAAGGGGTGAAAACAGTTTTCTTTTAAAAGTGCCCTGCGCCAGTTTTTCATGGCCAGATCAAGGGGTGTGTTATTTATATATATGTTTCTGTTGTCCATTTGACCTCGTATGAATTGTCAAAATAATTCAACTTTTACTTCATCCCCTTTACGCAATCCCTGAATCGATTCATCTATCACCAGGTATCCGTGGGCTTTAACCATGGTGGAGATTGCTCCTGATTTACCGAGTATGGGGTCGATTTTAAAAGGCTTGTTATTATTTTCTCTTCTCACTTTTACCCTTACAAAATCCTTACGTCCCCCTGCCGATGGGATGTTTCTCATTAATATCCCTTTAATTATTTTTTTTTCAGGGAGAAAAGAATTAAAAGAACCTTCCATGAGCTTTATCGCAGGTGATACGAGCATTTCAAAACAGACCGTGGCAGAGACAGGGTGACCCGGGAGTCCGAATACGGGTTTGCCGTTACACAGGGCAATTATAACAGGTTTTCCTGGTTTGATTGCTACTCCATGGACGATTATTCCAGGGTCTCCAAGGGATTCTATTATCTCGACCCCCATATCCCGTACCCCCACAGAACTGCTTCCTGAAAAAAGAATAATTTCATTCTCTTCCATGGCTGTTTTTGCTGCGGCTTGAAATTCTGATTCTTTGTCAGGGACAATACCATAATATTTTGGTATGGCTCCTGCTTTTCGAATAAATCCTGCGAGTATTACCGAATTCATATCCCTGATTTTTCCAGGGGCCGGTTTTTCATCAAAGGGGACAATCTCATCACCTGTGGAAATTATACCCACCCTTAGCTTCTGTTTCACAGAGACATTTTTTATTCCAAGTCCCGCAAGGAGGCCCAGATCCTGGGGGCGAAGCCTGTGCCCCTGGGGTATCTGAGTTTCCCCTTTGTGCATATCTTCACCAGTCCCGATAACATTAATTCCTGGAGCTGTTCCCCTTATAATTTCTATCATATGTTCATCAATATTAACTGTATGCTCCAGCCTGACAACCGAGTCGGTTCCAGGGGGCATTAAGCCCCCTGTGGATATCTTAAAACAGGTCCCTGGAGGAGGCCCGACAAGAGGCATATCCCCCATTTTAACGTCTCCTGTTATTTCCATATAGGCGGGATTGTTTGTAGAGGCTCCGAATGTATCAGACCCTTTTACGGCATAGCCGTCCATTGTTGAACGGGGATAAGGGGGTAGATCCTCAGGGGCTTTAATGTCATGGGATGTGATCCGGTCGAGTCCGTCATCTATGGGAACTATTACATTATCAGTGGAAAATGGTTTAATATGCTTTTGTAAAACCCAAAGTGCTTTGTCAAGGGAGACATTTTGGCTGCGGCCGAGCATATCGCGGGTGGTATTATCTGGTTGATGCATATTTCAGGATAGTTTAACCATGTTATTTTAAAAAGTTTCTGTAACTATTCAGTTAATATATACGGTAACAGGTATAATCAGATTGTACCTGCTGCATATTTTAAATCAGCGACGCTGAATAGTTACAAGTTTCTTTTAGTTGTGCAAGAGCCTTGGATGCCTGTGTTATCACCCAGTCAGGAGTTGATGCCCCTGCTGTGATACCGATTGATTTAAATTTTTTTAAGTCATTTATATTAAGCTCGGCTTCTGTTTCAATATGAAAAACAGCAATTCCGGATTGCTTTGCAATTTCTGCGAGTCGTTTTGTATTTCCGCTGCTGTGTCCTCCTATTACAACGATGGCTTCAACCTGCTTTGAGAGGGTTAAAACTTCAGACTGGCGTCTATCCGTGGAATCGCAGATAGTATTAAAAAAAAGATAATCAGGGTGATGGAAAGAAGCCCATTTTTCAACGGCTTGATAAAAATTTTTATTTTGAGTGGTTTGCGCCACAATAATTGCGCGGTTAAATAGAGGGAGTTTGCTTAATGATGATAGGCTGTCTGCAGGATATCCATTTATACCTGCATGGCCAAGTAGTCCTATAACTTCGGGGTGATCCCTGTCACCAACTATGATGACCGAATATCCGTCGGTGGTATATTTGTCAATTATTTTTTGAACTTCGATCACGCGCGGGCAGGTTGCGTTTAAAATGGTAAACCCGGCGGTTTCTATTTTTGTAAATACATCCGGTGGTACTCCATGGGCTCTTATGATGACAACTCCAGGCTTTTGAACGGATAAATCCGTTATAGGAGAGATCCCTATCTCTTTTAAGCGTGCAAGTACCTGGGGATTATGAATAAGATGCCCGTAAGTGTATACAGGCTTATTGTATTTTTTTGGTGCAGCTAAAGCCAGATTTACTGCCCGTTTAACACCCATGCAAAAGCCGGCGGTTTTTGTTAAAATTATATCCACTGTTAATTTTGATGTTCCTGCTTTTTAATCATTGCAGCAGTTATACGCTGCAATGATTAAAGGTGTTGTGTAATGTTTGAAATTTTATTTTAATGCTTTATTGGTTTTTTTCAGTAGTGTTCGGGAAGTTTAATTATTTTTTCCGCTATTACGAAATTTATTCAATACGCTACAAAAATAATTAAACTTCCCCCACGCAAGATTTTACCCGGACACTACTGGGTTTTCTTCTATCAATACGTTATGATCAACAAGGGAAAGGGAATGGATCCTTGCATTCAGAAATTTTTGTTCTCCGAAAATATTAATTATTCTGATACCGTTATCTTCAGGCTCAACCCTGTCCACAGATTCCATTATCAATTTTTTGTCATCGCCATTGATCAAATAAGCATTTGCTTCACACATGGGGTGCCTCCTTTATTTGTTTGTTATACAAAATCTTTAAGATTGCGCTGTATTAATGATTTAATTAAATGGGGGAGTGGAATAGTAGAAAGACCAACAATTTCAATATTATCCTGGGAAAGAGGTAAAAGTAGTTTTTTCCCCCTGCTTTCAGCCACAGCTTTTGCCATGGCCGGTGTAACTTCTCCCATCATGGCTTGGGCCATGATAATTCCAATGGGACCTACTATAATATCGGCATCTTTAGCTGTTTTTATGATTGCATTTTCACCGGACGCTCCGCGATTAGCTTTTGCCTTGAGCATTTGTGCCGTTGCAATGGCGTTTGTGCCGAGAGCTATAATTTCAACAGTTTCCTGGAAGTATTCCTTTAATGCTTTAATAATGGCACTCCCTATGCCTCCTCCCTGACCGTCGATAACACATATCTGCTTCATATGGTTCCTATAATTTTTGGGCTTTTATTCTCAGTTTTCGTTTTTTTTTCGAACTTTTTTTTTTAGGTCCCTTTTTTTTAGTTGTGGGAACCCATCCGTTTTCTTCCTTATCATCAATGGGATAATTGTTGCCGTAGAGCAATGCCGATTTGATTTTTTTTTCAAATTCTTTTGAACTCATTACAGTGGCATTACACGATTCCGCAAATCTGACTATATCAAGGTCGGAAGTGACTACCAGGGCTTTTTCCCTCTCTTTTGAGGCCATGTTTTTTATGACAGTATCGGCGGTTTCTCCATTTCTGGAAAATTTTATTTTAATACCATTGATAATATCATTGTAGTATGGAATAGCATTAGAATTAATTCCATCAAAAACAAGTGTTATTTTATGACGTTTTATTTTTTTATATTCTGCAACAGCGTCTATTAAAGCGTCTCTTCCCAGTTGAAGTTCTATATGTTCCATGGAACTTAATGTATGGGACTGACGTATTACATTATAGCCGTCAACGATAATATGGATAGACATTGTTTATAAAAAAAGTTGTTTCTTGTTTAATATTATTGATGATAATTCATTATATATTAGGCCATCATATAAATAATTTTCCTGACTTATATATTTGTGGATGATTTCATACATTGTAATGTATGTTAAAGTAATTAACACAAACTAAGGATTGTATACAAGTTAGAATTTTGTACTGATTATTTTTAATACCTGGAAGAGGGACTGGGTAAAGCCGTGCTGTTTTTGAAATTCAGTATTTGATCGGCAGTTTTTACCTTTAACATAGTTTTTCGCTTATCGTTAGCGCCTCATGAATCTACATTCTGTCCCATATCAAAAAATAAAGCTTGATCCCAAAACGGTAACAGGCTATATTTTATATCATGAGGATAATTTCAAAAAAGACATTGAGAGAATTTTGGGAAATCCATGTAGATGCTGAGCAACCTTTAAGGTCATGGCATGCAAAAGTAAAAATAGTCGAATGGAAAACTTCAAATGACATAAAAATTGATTATAGAAATGCCAGCTTTATTGCCAATAATCGAGTTATTTTCAATATAAAAGGCAACACATATCGTCTTGTGGCGGCAATTAATTATGACTTCGGAATTATTTACATCCGCTTTGTTGGTAGCCATGAGGATTACGACAAAATTGATGTAACGACAATATGAGGTGATTTGTGAATATCAAACCTATCAAATCAGAAACTGACTACAATGTAACCTTACAAGAAGTTGAGAGTTTGATGAATGCTCAAAAAGACACTCCTGAAGGAGACAAACTTGATGTCTTGGTTACCCTAATTGAGGCCTACGAAGAAAAACACCATCCAATACTTCTACCTGAACCGGTAGAAGCCATCATTCATCAAATGGAAAGTCAGGGGCTATCTCGTAAAGACTTAATACCACTTATTGGCTCAAGGGCACGAGTGTCAGAGATATTAAACAAAAAAAGATCTTTGTCCATCACTATGATAAGAAAACTCCAAAAGGGTTTAGGTATATCAGCTGAAATTTTAATAAAACCTTACAACCTGCAAGCAACGTAGCAAAATATACATTATTTCAACAAGTTGCTTAGGAACGAAAATTTTATAAGTTGAACGAAATAGCTTGTCTTTTGGCCCATCT
>CAZNFB010000153.1:0-6655 GCA_964572105.1 uncultured Desulfobacteraceae bacterium | reverse complement strand
ATGGGCCAAAAGACAAGCTATTTCGTTCAACTTATAAAATTTTCGTTCCTAAACTACATTTTTTTAGTAATTCTAGTAATCGAAATAATGAAGATTGTCAATTGTTTTTTATTTTTGTCCTCTTGCCATAGGAAAAAATATATGATATTAATAGATATAACAAGTTGATATTATTATTTTAATTTTATAATATCTCTTTCCTGATCCTTTTTTTCCTTACATAAAAGTGATCTTTAAAATAACATGCATATAATTTCAAGTCTCTAATACATATAGTAATATGGGTGAAAATGTAGACTTTTTAATAAAAAAATCAGTTTTTTCCCTGGATCTCTTTACTTTTTACTAACTTTTATACAAAATCTAAAGGAATAAAGTAATATAAAGTCTAATATTATGGATAAAATTATAACAAGATTCCCGCCAAGCCCCACAGGCTATCTGCATGTTGGAGGTGCACGTACAGCTCTTTTTAACTGGCTGTATGCCCGCCACATGAAAGGCAAATTTATACTTCGCATTGAAGACACAGACATGAAACGATCAAAAAAAGAATATTCAGATGCAATCATAGATTCTTTGCGCTGGATGGGGCTCGACTGGGACGAAGGCCCCTATTTTCAGTCCGAAAGATTTGATCTATATAAAGAATATATCCAAAAATTAATCGATTCTGGTAATGCATATTACTGCACCTGCTCTCCTGAAAGGCTTGAAACAATTAGAGGCAAGGCTATGGCAGAGGGCCGGAAGCCTAAATATGATGGGGCATGCAGAAACAAAAATCTTGGAAAAACTGACAATGCAGTGGTCCGCCTTGTTGCCCCCCAGGCCGGAACAACAATATTAAAAGATGGAGTAAAAGGTAATATAGAATTTCAAAATTCTGAACTTGATGATTTTATTATCTGCAGGAGTGACGGCACCCCAACATATCATCTGGCAGTTGTGGTGGATGATATTACAATGGGTGTCAATACGATCATCCGGGGAGATGACCACGTAAATAATACTCCCAAACAGATCATCCTTTACAACGCTTTGAAAAAGAAAATACCCCTTTACGGCCATGTACCCATGGTTCTCGGAAGCGACCGAACCCGTTTAAGTAAAAGACACGGGGCATTATCTGTTACCGCATATAAGGAAATGGGATATCTGCCGGATGCTTTAATAAATTATCTCGTACGCCTTGGATGGTCCCATGGGGATCAGGAATTTTTCTTAAAAGATGAGCTTATTGAAAAATTTACTCTTAAAAACATTGGACATTCTCCAGGTATTTTTGACACTAATAAACTCCTTTCGTTAAATGCCGACCACATTAAAGAAAAAAAATCGGAAACCCTTGTAGAGCACCTGGTTCCATTTTTGAAAAAAGGAGGGTATAAAGTAAATGATCAGATATATATAAAAAAAATAATTGAAACATTAAAGACCAGAAGCAAAACCCTGGAGGATATGGCAGATGGCGCCATGTTCTATTTTGCAAAAGACCTTGATTATGACGTAAAAGCCGCCAAAAAATTTTTGAAAATATCCTCCCTGGAATCCCTAAAGCTCCTTGTTGAAAATCTCTGTGCCGTAGATTCCTTTACTAAAGAGGGATTAGAAGATGCTTTTAAAAAAGTAATGGAGGCAACAGGATTAAAGCTTGGAAAAATTGCACAACCTGTAAGGGTTGCTCTCACAGGAAAGACAGCAAGCCCCGGAATATTTGAAATATTAGAAGTCCTTGGCAAAGACAAGTCTGTTTCGAGACTTGAAAAAGCTATAAACTATATAAATGAAACAACGGATAACCCTGAAAATGGGGATTCGATTAATTAAGGGATTGCGCAGAAAATCAATTTTGAGAAGCGAGCAAACAAGAGCCATAGATTATAAACAGGCATGGATTTTAACTTCACAATTAATGGAAATACCCACACAAAAACACTCTTTTTTTACATAGGCTTATATTTTTTTTACATGCAAAAAGGCTAACATCTTAAAATCATAAGGCTTAGAATAAAATATTACAACGGCATAATTGGTGCTTTACTCACAAGCAGACAATATAGATTTTTTCTAAAAAGCCATAAAATGTTATATGCTTCAGGCTATTTTAAAAAAAAACCCTTAAAACCTTAATCCATTTATCGGCCTTTGGAAAAACAATCTATATTTCATGAGCTCGTTAAAATTTTATTTTGCGGGCTCATCTAACCAGAATCAAGCTTGTGACAATACCAGGCAGGCAATATGTAATAGATAAAATAATTGTATGTAATCTAATTGATGTAATCAAGGAGATAGCGCATGTACAAAATTTTAAAATCACTTACATTTTCTTTTTTATTGATGGCCATGTTAACAGGCTATGCTTTTGCCGGCCTGTATAGTTTTGAATGTATAACAAACAACAATTTAATGGATGCAACCATTGGTGAAGCTCAACTTTTTATGAATGTTGAAGATGCTAACAATGCGCAAGTCTTATTTGCTTTTACAAATAAAGGTATTGACAACTGCGTAATAACAGATATCTATTTTGACGATGATATGCCCATGCTTCAACATAATTCATTTAATTATAAAGGAGATGTCCTTTACCAGACCATGCAGTTTAATGGTATCCAGAATTTACCCGGAGCCGGAGGTAACGGCAATAACGTCTCATTTTCTGCAGACTACGGAGATAGTCCTAAAAAACAAGGTGGTGTTCATAATGGAATTGATCAAAATGAATCCCTTGGAATTCTTTTTGATCTGATAGAATATGAACAGAACGTATTTTACACTTTTGACGATATTATAACAGCGCTGAATAACGATTACATAAAAGTGGGGCTGCATGTTCAAGCCTTTGATGGTGGTGGAAGTGAAAGCTTTATTGATAATCCAAATCCAGTGCCGGAGCCTACCTCTTTATTTCTTCTTGGCACCGGGCTTATTGGGATTGCCGGATTTAGCCGGAAAAAACTCTTTAAAACCAAAAAATAAAAGTAATTTTTATGAATGCTAATTTCTTCTTATCAGATAATGGGGGTCGACGTACAGGGATAGACAGAAGACGATTTGAATATTCCTTATATCTTCCTGACCGCCGAACCGCAATAGACCGAAGAGATGGGCAGGACAGAAGGCTTAAAGCAAGAATATCTGAAAACAAAAATAACACCGGCTCTTAAAAATGCCAACATTTTATTCTTAAAACGTGGGCAGAATATTTTTTGTTCTGACCACAATTTATTTAGTGCTTTAAAAATTGATCCCTGCCAAACAAAAAAATTTCTTTGGATATGTGTAGCTTTTAAATAACCTGGAAGGAGCCTTAATCATATCATCGTTTAATTTTAAAACATTTGATGCACGGCGTTTAAAGCCATTGTGTAGCCATAGGCCCCAAAACCTGCTATTTGTCCCGTTACAATATCCGCGGTCATTGATTTGTGGCGAAACGCTTCTCTCTTATAAATATTTGAAAGGTGTACTTCAATTACAGGAATATCGTGAAGCAAAAGTGCGTCCCTGATTGCCACGCTTGTGTGGGTATAGGCAGCCGGATTAATGATAATTGCGCTGCAAACTCCCAGAGCTTCCTGTATTTTTTCAACCATTGCACCCTCGTGATTTGATTGAAATGTTTCCACCACAAATCCAAGCTGTTTTCCTGTCTCTTTTATATCCTTATCAATATCATCAAGGGTTGTCGCACCATAAATTTCAGGTTCCCTTTTTCCCAGCATATTAAGGTTAGGGCCATTTATCACAAGTATTTTTTTAGGAGCGTTTCCTGATTTCATAAAATTAACCACCAATTTTATTTTTAAAACTATCCATTGTTGCCCCATAGTCATCGCTGCCAAAAAGAGCCGAGCCTGTAACAAATGCGTCTGTACCTGCGCGGGAAATTTCTTCTATGGTCTTCTCACTTACCCCTCCGTCTATCTCGATTAATGTCGATAATTTTTTTTGTTCAATCATTTTTTTCAAAGCTCTTATCTTTTCAAGACTCCCCGGTATAAAAAACTGACCTCCAAATCCTGGATTTACGCTCATTATTACAACAAAATCAAGGTCATCTAACACCCATTCAAGGGCAGATAATTCTGTGGCCGGGTTTAAGGCAACACCGGCTTTAACCCTCGAATTTTTAATCAATTGAATGGTTCTATGTAAATGGGTGCAGGCCTCTGCATGGACGGAGATCAGGCTGGCTCCTGATTTAATGAAATCAGGAATATACAGATCCGGATTTTCAATCATAAGATGCACATCAATGGGAAGTTTCGTAAGATTATGAACGGTCTCAACAATAAAGGGGCCCATTGTAATATTCGGAACAAAATGACCGTCCATAACATCCACATGGATCCAGTCTGCTCCTGCATTTTCAACCGCTTTTATCTCTTCCTTTAATGTGGAAAAATCGGCTGACAAAATTGATGGGGCAATAAGTTTCATATAGGTCTCCTGAGTAAGAGCAGAAAGAGATTATATCTCCCGTACTCTGTAATTTTTATACAATCTATGGATTTTCAGATAATTACCCGATTTTTAAATTTGGCACGAAAATAGAAGAGGAAGGCATAAGGCTTACCAGATCCGAACTTTTTTACATTTCATGGGATGACAGACACCTTTGTAAGGATAAGCTTATCATTTTCGTAAAGCAACAGATCAGCCGTTTCACTGGGGATCAAAAGCCATATCTCTTTTCCAGGCTCGATAAAACCATCATACATATCTGTGAGCATGCCAAAACAATTTAATGTTACCTTAATATGTTTTTTTAAATAACCATGCTCTGCTTTATATCTGAAAAAATAACCCCCTGGTCTTAAGCTTAAATTTTTATCCGTTTTACTTACTCTCTTCCTATTAATTACAAAATCTATTCTGCTTCCTTCAATAACCCTGTGCCCTGGCAGCGGCTTCTGGCCTATTACAATATTTTTTGATCTGTCAGCATCAAAAAAAGAGTCGATTTTTCCCAACAGCATATTGCTTCTTTCAATCAAATTGACTGCAGACTCCAGAGACACTCCATTCAAATCGGGCATCTTACGAGGAATTCCCTTTTTACCCATACTTATAAGAAGATTTACGTCTCCACCCCGCTCGATCTTTTCCCCGGCCACGGGGAACTGGGCAATTATTTCATCTCCTTTAATTTTTGCGCTATATGTACGGGATAAATTCTTTTCATGGAGGTCATTTTCTTCCATTGTTATCCGTGACGACTGAAGGGACCTGCCTGTTAAATTAGGCATCAATACGCTCTTTGCACCTTTAGAAATAATAATCCTGACATCGCGCCCCTTTTTA
This sequence comes from uncultured Desulfobacteraceae bacterium, assembly GCA_964572105.1. GTDB lineage: Bacteria > Desulfobacterota > Desulfobacteria > Desulfobacterales > BuS5 > DAOWMW01. The sequence goes on along the minus strand of CAZNFB010000153.1, from coordinate 1,342 downwards.
ATTTCAACACCGGGTGCAGGATCCTGAAACAGAACATGATTTTTCGAAACATCTTCTGAATATTCAGAGCCTTTAACTTTTGTGTTAAGTCCCAGATCGGTTAAAATACTGAGGGAGTAAACAATATCTTTCTTAATAAGATGTGGGACAACAACAGCATCCTCAAGATTAAGAAAAAGAGAAAAGGTAGCAAATGTGCTTATCCCCACGATCAAAAGAAAAAGAAAACTTAAGATTCCGGTTTTAAAAATTTTTGATGGCACCTAAAATAACTTTTCCATTTTAATCTAAAATTGTTCCATGGGGAATTCTACAACCTCGTAAAAAAATTTCAACAGCAAGGCGTTTTCCTGAAGCTCCCTGGAGTTCTGTTATCGACAGCATCTCCTTTCCAGTGGCTACACGCAGCTCATTATCAAATCCGTGTAAAACCGTTCCGGGCTTTGCCCCGGCATCTCCCTGCACCATATCAGCCTTAAATATTTTAAGCCGTTTACCATTAAAAAAAGTAAAAGCTCCGGGCCATGGAGTTACCCCCCTGATAAAAGCTTCAATATTTTCGGCAGGAGCTGTCCAGTCTATATGGCCATCTTTTTTTTTAAATAAAGGCGCATATGTAGCAAGATCATTATCCTGGGGAACAGGTTTTATTTTTTCTGCTGTTAAAGTATCAATCGTATCGATCAACAAATCAGCCCCCATCAGGGAAAGTCGGGCACCAAGGGTATCTGTTGTATCATCCGATGCAATAATGACTTCTGCAGCCTGTAGAATAGCTCCAGTATCAAGGCCTGCATCCATAAGCATTGTAGTAACACCGGTTTTTTGTTCCATGTTTATTATAGCCCATTGAATAGGTGCGGGTCCTCTATATTTGGGAAGAAGGGAAGGATGTATGTTAACAGTTCCTTTTGGAGGAATATTAAGGAGTGATTCTGTAAGCTTATGCCCATATGCAGCAACAACAAATAAATCAGGAATAATCTCTGATATTTTTTCAACAAATTCATCAGTATTAATTTTTTCAGGCTGTATTACATCGTACCCCATTTTAACAGCCGCAGCCTTCACAGGAGAAGGAACAAGCTTACGCCCCCGGCCTTTGGGACGATCTGGCTGGGTCACAACCAGGGCCACCTCATATATACTTTTATTCAAGGCTGTTAAGGCTGGTACAGCAAACTCTGATGTTCCCATAAAAATTATTTTATTCATATAATTTAAACATGCAATATGATAGATTTCGTACCTATTAAGCTAATATGTACGACAACCGGTATAATCTGATTAAACCATAAAAAACTCACAGATAAGAGGTCGTAAAGAAAGGATCTGTTAAAAA
>CAZNFB010000152.1:0-6684 GCA_964572105.1 uncultured Desulfobacteraceae bacterium | reverse complement strand
TGGGCCAAAATCCTGCGCTATTTCTGCTCAACTTATTTCATCTCCGTTCCTAAATATAGATTGTCAGATAATAACCAGATTTTAAAATTTGGCACAGGGTCATAGGGAGGAAAGCGCATTATAATATGCAGGCGACGATAACGGAGTGAAATTATTTATGTGACGATCTATATAGTTGCAAAACTGGATAAACCAGTAGTTTTATTCAATCCATATTTATGGCATATGAACAGATGTTTATAAAAAAAGGAGCAGTTATATGAATAAGATTGACCATATTCTGGTGCCCCTGGATGGCTCGGAGCTTTCCGAGAAAGCTTTGGCTGCCGCATATACCATTGCGGGCATGGGTAAAGCGGAGATAACCCTGCTGAGAGTATTACATCCCGTTGAAGAAATTATAAAAATTGATGAACACCATGCCATTTATGTAGATCAGCAGATCGATTTTAGAACCAAACGCGCAAATGAATATTTAAAAAAAATTCGTGATCTTGCTGAAAAAACATTTACAATTAATATAGCCGTTGAAATGGGGGATGCAGCGGAGACCATAATAAATTTTGCCTGTAAAAATTCCATAGATTTGATTGTAATGTCTACCCACGGCCGTTCCGGTATGAAACGATGGGTTTACGGCAGTGTGGCTGGAAAAATTTTAAGCAACGCGTATAATCCTGTTCTATTGATTAGATCCTATCCCGGGGAAAAAGGGGAAGAATGATTTTATGTAACTATTCAGATGATATACATATGCTCCAACTTTATATTTTCAGCACTGATACATCCTGCCCGGCTGCTTGGTAATTTTTAAATAAGGAGGGTAATAAAATGATTCTTCCATATTCTGAATATAAGGCACCGGATTTTTTAACTGGTATACTTAAAGATGCACCTGATGCCCGGGTTGAGCCCTCCCCTGAAGATGGAGTTGCGCCTGCTGACTTCCATGGGACTTCTAACCATCCTGAGTATGTTCGGAGGAAAGGAGAATGGATTCTCGTTGCCCAGGGCAGAATGGATTCTGTTCTGGTTTTGCGCAAAGAGATGGTGGATGTGGTTGAAGCACGCAGGCTGAAAAAGGGGGATATGGTTGTTATGGGAAGAACGGAAAATGGTGAAGAAGGAATTTATGTGCATGCAACAGGTTTTAATCCTTCATCTGAATCTTCCTCTGATAAGTTTACGTTTCGTACCCGGGGCACAAGGGAGACTCCCTTTTCCCGATCTTATGATGAATTATATGATATTTTACGATATGACAGGGAAAACGGATATATAGTATGGGTGCTAGGGCCTGCGGTCTCTTTCGACAAGGACAGCAGAGATGCAATGCAGGGGCTTATAGAAAATGGATTTTGCCATGCATTAATGGCAGGAAATGCCCTTGCAACCCATGACCTTGAAGCTGCCATTTTTCGAACAGGTCTGGGCCAGGATATATATTCCCAGAAACTTTTTCCCCTGGGGCATTACAATCATCTTGACGTATTAAATTCTATCCGCAGTGCAGGTTCCATAAAAAATGGGTTGAAAAAATTGCCCATAAAGGATGGAATTATTTATGCGTGTGAAAAATGTAATGTTCCCTATGTCCTTGCAGGATCAATTCGTGACGATGGCCCCCTTCCTGAAGTTATAGCCGATGCTTACAAGGCACAGGATGCTATGCGGGTCCATGCCCGCCGGGCCACTACTGTAATAGCCCTTGCCACTCAATTACATTCCATAGCGTTTGGGAATATGACTCCAGGTTATCATATAGCGGATAATGGAACTGTCAGACCCGTTTTTTTTTATGTTGTTGATATGTCAGAGTTTGGCACTGATAAACTTGCAAACAGGGGGTCTTCCCAGGCTGTGGCTATTTTAACAAATGTTCAGGATTTCATGATTAATCTGTGGAAAAATTTGTCACAATAGGGGTTAAAATTTTTGTAACTGTTCAGTGAATATGTACGGCGTATCTTAAATCAGCGACGCTGAATAGTTACAAATTTTTTAACGTCAAGGAAAAAAGATGAGAAGAATATGCACCATACTCTTTCCAGTGATTTTCTGCATTAATCTCCTGGTTGCTTTTAGTACACGGGGGGATGATGCTGTAATGAAAATCGGTGTTTTGGCAAAAAGGGGAGATGAACAATGCATTATTGAATGGGCACCTACGGCAGAGTATTTATCGAAAAAAATTTCCGGCCGACAGTTTGAAATAATACCTCTTGAGTATAATCAGATCATAGATTTTGTCAAAAATAACAAGATTGACTTTATTTTAACAAATTCAGCCTCTTATGTGGAGCTTGAAATTAGGTATGGAGTTAACAGGATTGCCACATTAAAAAATAGTTGCTTTGGAAATGCCTGCACCACATACAGTGGGGTTATTTTTTGTAAAGCAGACAGAGCTAAAATGCAAAACTTAAGCGATCTTAAGGGTAAAAAATTTATGGGTGTTTCCAGATCCTCTTTTGGAGGCTGGCGCATGGCATGGCGGGAAATGAAGGCAAAAGGCATTGATCCTTTTACAGATTTTAAGGAGCTTAAATTCGGCGGCACACAGGACAGGGTTGTTTATGGGGTTCGGGACGGTATAGTTGACGCGGGCACCGTAAGGAGTGATATTATAGAGAGGATGGATTCAGAAGGAAAGATTAATATGGAAAATTTTTATGTGCTTAACTCCCATATTAGAGAAGATTCAGATCTCCCTTTTCTTCATTCAACACGCGAATATCCTGAATGGCCCTTTGCCAGGGTTAAACATGTTCCTGATGAAATAGCTGAAGAGGTTGCAGCTGTTCTTATTGAAATGCCATCTGATTCTGCAGCTGCATCTGCTGGAAAATGTTATGGCTGGACAATTCCTCAAAATTATCAAAGCGTGCGTGAATGTTTAAAAGAGCTGCGCGTTGCCCCGTATGAGGATATGGGAAAGATAACTATTACAGATGTTTTGCAAACTTATGCTTACTGGATAGCAGCTGCAATAATTTTGATGTTTGTGATGGCTGCATCCATAATTATAATTTTTAAACTGAACCGAGGAATTAAAGCTTCTCATATTGAACTGGAAATAGAGCTTAATGAACGAAAAAGGCTGGAAAAGTTAAAAAAAGAAAATGAATTTAAATTTAAAGCCCTTTACAACCATACCTTTCAATTAATGGGCCTGATAGCTCCCGAAGGGAGAGTTCTGAGTGCCAACGAACCGGCAATGGACGTGGCAGGAGTTGAAAAAGATGATATTGTTGGAAAATTATACTGGAATACGCCCTGGTTTTCACATTCTGCTGAATTGCAGGAAAAGGTGCATGATAGTGTAATAAAAGCAGCATCAGGGGAGTTTGTTCGATTTGAGGCTCAAATACGCCTTAAAAATAATTCATTAGAGTATATGGACTATTCCATTAAACCTGTTGAAGATGACTCAGGAAATGTGATTGTGTTGATCACCGAGGGCCGTGACATAAGCAACATGAAAAGGCTGGAAAGAGAATTAAGAGATGCAAAGGACAGGGCGGAGGTGGCAACTAATACAAAAAATGAATTTCTGGCCAATATGAGCCATGAAGTCCGTACTCCCATGAATGGGGTTATTGCGGCATCCGAGCTTTTATCAAATGAAGAGATCTCTGATAAGGCTAAAGACTATCTGCGTATCATAAATACTTCAGCCTATTCTCTTCTTGAAATTATTAACGACATTCTGGATGTATCAAAGATAGAAGCTGGAAAGCTTGATCTGGAAATACGCGATTTTAAAATTGAAGATATTCTTGACAAGCTCATAAGTATGTTTTTTCCTAAGACATCGAAAAAATTTGTTGAATTACTTGTGGATATTGATCCTGAAATTCCCATCGAGTTTAGAGGCGATGAGCTGCGACTGTATCAAATCCTGGTTAATTTGGTGAGCAATGCTGTTAAATTTACAGAAAAATATGGCATAATTATTCTGGGTGTAAAAGAGCTGGAGAAGATCTCAGCAGAATCAGACCAGGGGAAATTTCAGTTTTTTGTTAAAGACACAGGTATAGGGATTGCACCGGAAAATATTGAAAAAATTTTTGAGCCTTTTAGTCAGGCTGATGCATCAACAACACGAAATTATGGCGGAACAGGCCTGGGGCTTTACATTTGCAAACAGCTTGTGGAGATGCTGGGGGGTGAAATTTGGGTGGAAAGCGAAGTAGGGAAAGGGAGTACTTTTAATTTTACAGCTATTTTTCAAAAGTCGCCGGGAAAAACAAAGCGGAAATTTATACCTCCCCATGAGCTTCAGGGTTTGAATGTTTTAGTGGTTGATGATTGTAAAGACAGCCGAAGTATAATGAAAAAAATGCTTGAGTCATTTGGTTTTAACGTAAAATCCATATCTTCGGCTGAAGCTTCGCTGCAAAGGTTAAAAGAAGATGAAACCAGAGAAAACCCCATAGACCTTGTTATGATGGACTGGCTTATGCCCGGTATGGACGGCATGGAAGCCGCCAGTATCATAAAAAATGATTTAAAGATTAATGTCTCCATAATTATGATGACGGCTTTTGGGCGTGAAACCCAGATGCTTTATGCAGAAAAAATGGGTATAAACGGTTTTTTAACTAAGCCGATATGCCAGTCGACTCTTTTTGATGCAATCATGGATGCCTTTGGGAAAAAAAAGCTTAAAAGTCAACAGGTGAAAAAGCATATTACAACCATAGCTTCCATTCAAAAGAAGCGCTTGAGGGGATTCAGAGTGCTTGTGGCTGAAGATAATATTACCAATCAGGAGATTGCTTTGGCAATTCTGCAAGGAGCCGGGTTGATTGTAACGTTGGTCAACAATGGAAAAGAAGCTGTTGCTGCTGTGCGTAAGTCTCAATTTGATGTTATGCTCATGGATATACAGATGCCTGTTATGGATGGGTATAAGGCCACCAGAGAGATAAGAAAGCTTAACCTTAAAGATTTTCCGATAATTGCCATGACTGCCCATGCAATGAAGGGAGATGAAGAAAAATGTATGAAAGCCGGCATGAATGGTTATATTTCCAAACCTGTTAATCAGGATATGTTGTTCAATGCCTTGTGGAGAGAGCTTAAAAACAAAAAAAAACCTGATGCAGCAGATAAAGAAAAAGCTGGTTCAGGTAGAGCAGAAAAAGAAGCATTGGACGGGGTATCTGATAAAAATATTTTAGACGCAGGACAAGGGGTACTTCCGCCAGGCCTTCCAGGCATTAACATTAACAATGCGCTTGCTGAACTTAAAATTGACCCTGTTAATTTTAAACGTATTCTTGTTGGATTTTTAAAAAATAATCATGGTACCGTGAAAAAAATAAAAGATGCGTTTAAGGGAAATTACCTGGATAGACTTTTACGCCTGGCCCATAATATTAAAGGAAGTTCTGCCAATATAGGAGCCATGGAGCTATCTGAAGCAGCTAAAAAACTGGAAGACGCATGCATGAATAAAAAATCTAAAAAGGTTATATCTGAATTAATAGATAAGTTTGAAGCAGCTTTAAATCAGGTTTTGGAATCTCTGAAAATCCTTGATAAAAATTCTGAAAATCTCTCTTTTAAAAAGAGAGATGTGGATATTGTTAAGCTTAAGCCTATTTTAATAAAGCTTGGTAATGCGCTTAGATCTGCTGATCCTGAAAAAATAAATGAACAAATAGACGCTGTTAAAGATCAGTTTTGCACTCCCGACCTTATTGACCTTGAAAATCATATAAATAATTATGATTATGATGAGGCGTTGGAGCTACTTGACAAACTAATATAGTTTAATTTACAGGCGGCAAGGGAGTACTTATGCAAACAAAAAAATCTCTGGTTTTGATTGTTGATGATAATTCAACAAATATAGATCTTCTGGTAAACTCTTTAAAGGCTGACTATAGGCTCGGCATAGCCAAAAGCGGTTTTAAAGCTCTTGATTATGCATTAAAAAATCTGCCCGATCTGATTCTTTTGGATGTAATGATGCCTGAGATGAACGGGTATGAGGTGTGTAAACGATTAAAAGCCGATTTAAGTACAAAAAATATTCCGGTTATTTTTATCACTGCTCTAACAAGAACAGACCACACAACCAAAGGGTTTGAAGTCGGCGGAGTCGATTATATAACAAAACCTTTTCATTCAGATGAAGTTAAAGCAAGAGTGAGGACACATATTGCTTTTAAAAAAATGAGAGAAACATTAAAAAATCAGAATATAATTCTTGAAGAAAGGGTAAAAGAAAAAACAGCTCAGATTCAGCAGATGCTTTCAGCTACCATTCAAACCATGGCTGCAATGGTTGATGTCAGAGATCCGTATACTGCAGGTCATCAACGCCGCGTGGCTAAACTTGCATGCGCAATAGCCGAAAAGTTGTCTCTTTCAGAATTCGTTATATATACAATTCAAATTGCAGGAATTCTCCATGATATAGGAAAAATACGCATACCAACATCTATAATTAACAGACCTGGGGAACTTCTTGATGTTGAATTTGAAATGATTAAAATTCATCCACAGGTCGGCTATGATATTTTAAAAAATATCCCTTCTCCCTGGCCCTTTGCAAAAGTAGTACTGCAGCATCACGAAAAATTAGATGGCTCAGGTTATCCAGCCGGCTTAAAAGATGATGAAATTATGCTGGAAGCAAAAATACTGACCGTTGCAGATGTGGCTGAAGCA
>CAZNFB010000151.1:0-6859 GCA_964572105.1 uncultured Desulfobacteraceae bacterium | reverse complement strand
AAAATCAGCGACGCTGAATAGTTACAAAAATAATTTCTATAAAAAAATATGATAAAAATTTGGCAGATTGACTTTAAGCCTTCCTCCTGTTATAAATGCGTCATTATGGAATCAGGACATATTGTAGAATACATAGACCGTCAAAAAATATTATGCGCTGTTATTCTGGAAGTAAAAAAGCACCGATTCAGACTTCTTTCAGAAACAAATCGGGAAGTGAACCTTTCGGAAAATCGCCTTTTACACGTAAGCACAACGCAGATTGATCTGTCCATTGGAAGAGACAGGCTAATTGACAGATTAAAAGAGACAGCGCACATCCGCAATTCTTTAATAAACCAGATTAATATCAGTGAGCTGTGGATAATCCTGAACACGGAACAGGAATGGATAGATCTTCCCACAATGACTTCATTCTGTTTTAATGGAAACCCTTCATCTGATTATGAATCGGCTGTTATCAGGGCATTTTTTATTGACCGGCTTTATTTTAAATTTGATCAAAATCGTTTTTTTCCCTATTCTGAAGAACAGGTTGAACTAAAAACTGAACAGGCAAAAGAGGCAGAAAGAAGAGATAAATTAATAACAAAAAGTACAGCCTTTCTGAAAAAAATATTAGCTGAAAAGACAGATACAAAAATACTATCAGAGACTATAAAAAAAAACAATCCCGAATTAATTACCATTTTAAAATCATATTGTCTCTACAAAAAAGAGAGCGAGTATTACTCCCTGGCAAAAGAGATCCTGAATCCACTCAGCATAAAGGACCCTGATACTGTTTTTGACATTCTTGTAAAGCTCGGTATTTTTGATGAAAACGAAAACATTAAGCTTCACATTCAGGATATCCCAACCTCATTTTCATCCAAACCAATGGAGCATGCCGCAAGCCTTACGAAATCTTCAATCGATTTTTCTGTTAATAAAGGCCATAAAGATTTAACATCGCTCCCAATAATAACCATAGATGGTCAGTTTACCCAGGATTTTGACGATGCATTAAGCATAGAAGATATGGGGGACCATTATCGCCTTGGTGTACACATAGCTGACGTGGGGTATTATATAAAAAAAAATGATATTATTGATCAGGAAGCAAGGCTTCGCGGTACCTCTATTTATATGCCTGACCAGACAATTCCCATGCTTCCGCCTCAGCTTGCCGAAAGCCTGTGCAGCTTACAGGCGGGCGAAGATCGTCCAGCTGTAAGTACTATAATAAATATAGACCGTTTTTTTAATATAATCGACTATGATATTACCTGCAGTATTATCAAAATCAAAAATCGCCTTACCTATTATGATGTAAATCTTCTTATAAATGAAGATAATAATATTAAAATTATGCATCAAATTGCAAAAAAATTTCGCCAGCGCAGAATTGACCAGGGGGCCGTCAATATAACTCTTCCTAATATAAATATATGGATAGGCCCAAACGGAGGGATAAATCTGAACACCCTCAACAGGGAAAGCCCGGCAAGACTACTCGTTGCTGAAATAATGATCATGGCAAACTGGCTCATGGCCGATTATTTGTCAAAGAAAAAAATTCCGGCAATTTTCAGATCACAACCACAACCAAAAGAAAGGGTCTTTAAGGGAGATGACGGCACACTATTTCAAAACTACAGGCAAAGAAGACTTCTAAGCCGTTTTGTATTAAATACCACCCCTGAAAATCATTCCGGTCTTGGGTTGGATAAGTACACCACTGCAACTTCACCCATAAGAAAATATTATGACCTTGTGACCCAAAGGCAAATAAAGGCGGCCATAGGCACGGAAGAGCCCTACAGCCATGAAGAAATAGGTGAAATAATTACCCTGTTGAAACAACCGATGAGCCAGGCCAGTATGATTCAAAGAGAACGAAACAGGTACTGGCTGCTGAAATACCTTGAAAAAAAGGTGGGTAAACAGGAAGATGCAATCATTGTCGGCAAAAGAAGTGACGAATACCAGATACTTATACCCGAATATATGCTTGAATGCTATGTATCAGCATCGAGCTTAAATAACAGACTAAAACCCCAGGATCTGATAAGGGTCACCATACAGAGCGTTAACGCCAGAAAAAATATATTTTCTGCTTATCCCTGCTAATACAGGCTTTTTAAAAACCTATAGATGTTCAAATGATGAATTTCACAAGGCCAGATAACGCAGTGAAATTTATTTTTTGAACATCTATATAAAAAATAAAAAAGACATTGTTTACAGCATGATAGTCCATTTTTTTTATGCTCTGAATCTTTTACTCCTACTCTCCTGCTTAATAACTTTTCGCCTGAAGAAAAAAGAGCACCGCTTTTCCCTTTCACTCCTGCAGATTCTGGGAGTGCTCCCCCTGTTATCAGGGGAATACATCTATTTTTTTTATCATCTCAAACCAGAATTAATCCCCTTGCTCCTTTTTTCCGAAGCCATTTTTACCTTGCTCTGGATCATCCTGGCTTACCAATTGGACAAAATGTCAGGTGCAACAGTTTTTAAAAACCGTTTCTTTATTTTATCTCAAATCTTTGCCGGAACAGTCTTAATAGTGCTGACCGTTTATTTTACAATCTACGGTACAACGACCAGGCTGATCAATGGCTCTCTGGTTTTTACCAGGCATGATCCGATCTTTTTTTACTCTATTTTCCTGCTTGCATCCATCCTTGTTGCTGTCTGGTCCCTGGAGCTTTTCTGGAAATCGCTGACAACATCCCAGCGATGGGAATACAAAGTCCTGATCCTCGGAGCCTGTATGGCCTGTGGAACATTTGGATGGGTATCTTCCCACAGAATTACGCACCATAAAATAGTTGCCGGTCATTTTCTATTACTTGCACTCTTTTTGATTTTTGCCTGGATTTTTATGGGCTATGCCATTGTCCGTCACAGATTATTAAACCGAAAAATGTTCATATCCCGCAAAATCGTTTACACGGCTGTTGCACCATCCGTTTTCGCTGCATATCTGATTATTCTTGGCATTCTATCCCTGGTGATGAAAACTTTTGGATTCTCCCTCCCTTTTGTTCTGCTCTGGTTTTTTTTCTTCCTGGGGATTGTTGCACTTGGGCTGTTTATCACCTCGGCAAAGCTGCGGCGGAGGATGCATTTTTTTATTAGCACACATTTTTATATCAACAAATACGAGTACAGAGACGAATGGCTGGCTTTGTCCAGTCAGCTCCAGGGTGCATCGACTGAAACGGATGTAATTAACGCATTGCAGCAAATTCTAACTAAAAGCCTTTACGCCACACATCTAATCATATGGCTGGAGGATGCAGAATCCGGTTACAAGCCATTCGCTGTTTCAAAAAAAGCAGGTGTCAAATGGGGAATAAAAAAACTTGCATTAAACAACCCTCTAATCCAGTATCTTAAAACCAACCTCTGTTTTTATATTAAAGAAAAAGAACCTGATGGAGCCTGGAAAAATGTAATGGAGCAGTTATCCGACTTTATGACTGATCATAATCTTGTTTTGATTTCCCCGCTTTTTATTGGTGACCGAATTGTCGGCCTCATAGGTCTTGGGCCAGAATTTACAGGGGGGAATTATGGCCCTGATGATTTCGACCTCCTTACAGCCGTTGGGACTCAAGCAGCATCAGCGCTCCTTGCTGTTCAAATGGCCGAAAAACTGGCTCACATCCGTGAAATAGAAGTCTGGGACAAACTGTCAGCCTTTGTGCTCCACGATTTAAAAAATGCAGCGACCATATTGTCACTGGTCAGGGAAAACGCTCCGGCTCATATTCATAAACCCGAATTTCAGCAGGATATGCTGGAGGCTGTGGATGATTCCCTGGGCAGAATGGCAAAGGTGCAGGAACGACTAAGCATGATCAAGGGGGAGATCACCCCTGTGTGGCAGAATCTGGATCTTGGCATCTTACTAAAGGATCACTGTCGACACATGGTTAAAAAATCAGAAATAATGGAAATTAACCTTAACTGCCCCACGGGTATTTTAGTGCATACTGATCCTGAACTCTTGCGCCCTGTCCTGGAAAACCTGTTACTCAACGCTTTAGAGGTAGGGGCAGGAGGGAAGAAAACAGTGGCCAAAATCAATCTTTTGCAGGATGATTTTCATGGAGAGGCAGTGATTGAAATCACGGATAACGGCCCTGGTATTGAAAAAAGCCTACTACCCAATGCACTCTTTGAACCGTTTAAAACCACCAAACCCAAAGGGGGCGGAGTCGGGCTTTGGCAGGGAAGGCAGCTTATAAAAAGCCTTAAAGGGACAATATCCGCAAAAAATATTATCCAGGGTGGGGCCCAGTTTATAATCAGGCTCCCTATGGCAGATGTCGTAAAAACTGAAAACGGTTAAACATTGTAGGGAAAAAAACAGCATGAAAATTATTCCGCCCTATTTAATAATAATCCTGCACAGTGACCTCTGAACCTGTTAATCTGTATGGCAGCAAATTGTAAAGTATTCCAACACCATTTTAAGATATATTTCTCCGTATAAATTCTCCCAGTTTCCATATTAATGTTATTTTATCAGTAATTACAAACTATTAAGTAATTTTCCGGCAAAGTTTTGTTAGTTTATCCTTATTTACGGGTGTCAGTTTTTTTTACAAAGGCAAAAAATATAGTTGGCTGCAATACAATATGTAGTGTAAAATCAAATGGTTGACAAGATGGCATGGTAGTTGCAATGAGTGACATAGAGAACATAAAGAACGGAGCGTTCTTAATCTCTTAAACCAAATTATTTTTTACAAAGGGGGATAAAATGAAAAAAAGATTATTAACTGTATTGACAATTATGTTATGCATCATTGGATTTGGATTAAATGCTAATGCGGATATTATAAATAGCGATTTTGAAAGTAACAATTTATCAGGCTGGTTTTCTAAGGGCCAAACAGGTGTTCAAAGTAATATAGTTTATGATGGAAATTATGCTGCCTGGATCGGGACAGTAGATTTTAATGATAATGACTATAATGATTTCACAGCCGAGCTAGGAACAGAAGGCTATACAAACAATTACATTGCCCAGATCGTGGATCCATCAGAAACAAGTTCATTAAATCTGTGGTATAACTATTATACATGGGACGGAGGGACATATGATAACCCAGGGTTTGAAATCCAGATAAATGGTGTTTCTGTCCTGTCCATCAAAGCTGATGATGTTCCCTATGCAGTTCTTCCTAATGGCACTATTGCCGATTATGGCGCCACCGGATGGACATTATTTACTCATGATCTAACCGGATATTCTGGCGCAACGCTTCTGGCAATTTATTCAGGAAATACCGGAGATGATGTGGTTCAATCATGGGCTTATATAGACAGTCCCTCCGCCACAAATGGTACTGCCCCTGTTCCCGAACCTGCCACCATTCTGCTTCTGGGTACCGGTCTCCTCTGCTTAGTGGGAATTGGCCGTAAACGGTTTGGCAAGAAAGACTAAAGAGATTTTAATATAAAATATTCTATTTCACTATTTCAAAAAACCCTCCGGCTTAACCGGAGGGTTTTTTTTGCCTTATAAAATCCGAAATTATGGACTCTTTCGCACAACCAGTTCTTTAACGGGAACCCCATCACTCCATGTTCCCATAAATCTTTGTTCCCTGGTATTTCCCAGGGCGAATTTGCTATTTTTTTTAAAAAAAGCAGCATCAGTCAATCCATCAAACAGTTTCCATAAACCGTAATAATCCAATGCATCAACGGTTCTCCTATCCTTGAGACTTTTTTTCCGCCTTTTTATCACAGGTTTATTCTTTAAAATTGATCTGTTGATTTTATATGTCCCCAGAGATCTTATTATTTTAATTTTTCCAGTTTTATTCCTGGGGCAGCGATATTGAGGGTCAGGCGCGGATGGAGCGAAATGATCAGCTATAAGTGGCGGCGTCCCATGATCATCGGATATAAGGGTTATATAATTTTTGTTTTGCATGGACACACGAACACTTTCTCTAAAAATTCTTTTAGCATCAATATCCTTAACCACAGTATCCCTATCTCCCACCACCGCAAGGAGTAAAACATTTTCAGGAATTGTTTTCAAATTGACCAATGGTATATTCATCCTTTTTCGTTTACTCCAGGTTTTTCCAGGCTCAATGCACATCACAGCAGAGGGAAGAGGAAGTCCTTTTTTTTCGGCAAGGGCTGCTAAATTAGCAGCAATAATTCCTCCTGCAGAATGTCCCACAAATGCTACCCTGGACAAATCCGGTTTCACATGCTCTTTTTCCGATTGAAGGGTTAAAACAGCATTTTTTACTGCTTTTAGGGCGTTTGGGGTAAAAGTTTTTGTCTGCGCCAGGGCATTAGCCTGATAGCGGGGAAAAATTACAATATTTCTCCGTTTCACAATATGATCAATCCATGCCCCGTAAATTTTGGGTTTCATTGCCAGCCACCCATGAATAAATACTATAAGGGGTGCCTTCTCCGGTTTGGGGTTGTTTGGCTCAAAAATCCAATATTCTTCCCCTCCCCTGCCGTAGTGATACATGGTCACTGATTTGTGTTTATAGCTAAAACCACGATTACCGACCAGGGATTTTTTCGGTTTAAGGGGTTGTACAGGTTCTGCCTTTGAATATGCTGTGAAACAAAATAATAATGCCAACAGCATTGTGATACGTAAAAAATTTAATTGCATCATGGACTCTCTTTTAATTATTAAGGTAATTACTCAGCTGATATGAATAGCTTTAATTAACATTTTTTGAAGAAGTGGATCGTTACGTTTATATTTATTATCTGTGTTAACCCATGGATCAATTTTATTAATTTATCCATATTTCGTCAATACCTTTAATGGAAATCAGTAATGTCCGGTTAGAAAATTGCATGAAAGAAAATA
>CAZNFB010000150.1:0-6939 GCA_964572105.1 uncultured Desulfobacteraceae bacterium | reverse complement strand
TGGGCCAAAATCCTGCGCTATTTCTGCTCAACTTATTTCATCTCCGTTCCTTAAAACAGTTTTAATTTATTTGACGTGTTATTACTTCCAGCCGGCATTATTTACGTAATTAATTACACAAAGAATACCGGTATAAAACTAAATTTCCTGTATGGTTCTTGCTATAATCGAATCCTGGGTTCTTTTATTAAGAGTTATAAATTGTGCACTGTACCCTGCAACACGAACAAAAAGTTCATCATACTCCTCCGGCTCTTTTTGGGCGGAAAACAGGGTTTCATTGTCGATCATGTTGAACTGAATATGATTAATTCCAAGATCACACCATCCTTCCAAATATGATTTCCAGATTTCAAAACCCTTATCCCCGACAAATTGCGCCGGCAAAAGGCGCTGGTTTAAAAGAGACGCTCTGAACATATTTTCGTGGGTAAGCTTTCCTGCTGAATTCAAAACAGCTGTGGGACCTTTTTTGTCCATCCCTGGTCCAGGGGAGCAGCCTCCATCATAACAGGTGTCACCGAGGCGTCTTCCATTGGGCAGTGCTCCCAGGTGGTTTCCTAGAATAGTGTGGGCCGCAATATTTTGGGGTGCCAGGGGAACTCCTTTTGAAGTAGTACCCCAGCCCTGGCAAGGCATACAAACAACATCACGCATTTTTTCGTGAAATTTTACAATAATATCATCCGCATATGGGTCATCATTTCCCCACTTGGGCGCTTTTACAAAATCCATCCGCTCTTTTTCATATCCTTCCCAATTAGCCTTGAGCATAGTAAGCAGTTGCTCCATCGTATATTTTTTTTCGTCATATACAAGCTTCTTGGTTGCCACAAGGGAGTCTAATCCATCCATCCATATGAATGATGAAAGCCAGTTGTTTCCATATTCAGCGGTCTGGTAACAGTTGAGCCCGGCCTCAACGCATCGCTCATAGGTTGCAGAAAGATAGGGCCTGCCTATCCGTTTTTCTATGGAACGGGCCATATTTCTTACCTTGGCACCCTCCCAGTGATAAGTTTTGTACTGCTCAATGGAAGCATCCACCAACTCTTCAAAGGTCATTTTTGTTGGATCACCGGTTTTTGGGCCGATCTGCATATTAAATACGGGATTATGACCGTTCCATAAAGCTAGCTCCACACATTTTGAACCATAAGTTGTGGCTGAAGAATACCTGGAGGGCATACAGCCGTTTTTGGTTTCAGGGCAGGGAACAAGACAGGACTGGGCTGTCCATGTGCGGGCCTCATTTTCTGGTGTACCGCTCCAGTACATGTTAGCTTTTATTAATACCTGATCATTTCTGATATTAGGATATCCAAGACCGTGGCGTATGCATTCAAAAGCATTTTTCAAAGCATCGTCAGGCATTTCTTTATTATATCGAAGTGCATAGGTTGGAGAGGTAACCCTGACAAGCCTTGCGGCTTCGAATATTAAGTTTGTAAGATCATTATACTTCATTTCTCCGTCGGGCCCCATTCCTCCCATGGTCCAGACGTAGGGTCCGGGATCTCCTGTCATCAATTCCCGATTCTGACGATTTCTGCAGCTTCCATATTCAAAAGCACGAATAAGATATTCGCACACATATTCCAGGGCATCATCCCTTGTCAAAGATTTCTCTTTAATCACATCCTGCTCATACCATTCCCAGAACCACCAGTCAGGATGTGCAGGCCATGAAGCATCTGATTTTTCTCTTTTACGGCACTGGGTCTGAATATGTTCAAACTGCAGAGCCTCGGGAAAATTTCTGGGGCCGTTTTCAGGCACCCAGGCACACCGCTCGGCTATATCGAGCAATTCCTGCTTTCTCACAGGGTCGGATTCAAAATTTTCAGCTATTATTTTTGCAAGGCGTGAGAGCCGTTTAGCATAGCGGATTGCTGATTCCAGAACTGATTTCATCGATTTCCAAGTATCGATTCTTTCTAAATAATACTCTTCATCCTTAAATTCAGGTTTGGCTCCGACCTTATATAGAACATCATTGGCCCCTGCAAGCTTTCCATCAATCTCTTCAATAATTGCCTTAAAACCCTTTTTATAATAGGAAAACTGGGATGTGCAGTAAGCGGTATTTTCAAGATGGGGACCCCCTGTATAAACCTGGGCGGTGCGGGCCATGATCATCTGCCTTTTGCTCAAAATTTTTTCTGTGAGAGTCTGCTGCGTCCAGGGTTTTAGTATTTCAAGATTTTTTTCTATTGAATCACGAAATTCCGGTTCAACAAGATCATCTTTATCATTAAATGCATCTTCGTTAGCAGAATAAGATCCCACGGGAACCCAAAAAATTTTATGGGGAGCAGATGCACAGCATCCAATAATCCGTGACTGGTCAACAACAAAGACCGGAATATTGTCGTTGATTTTTACTATGGCTTTTGCGTATGTTGCAATGTATGGTTCACTAATGGCGTCGGGGTTTCCAAATGCCTCACCATAATATAGTGGGCCATAGTGATCCATTTTAATCCCTGGAAGATAGGAAGCCCCCTTGGATCCTTTTGACCATACTGCTTTTCTTAAATAATTTACGCGCGGCGAACGTGCAGTCTCTGCCCACTTCCAGTACTCCCTCTTGTCAACAAAATCTTGTAATTTCTTCTCTTTGCCCATTGTAGCCATTTCAAGTGCCTCCTAATCAATAATGATATGTATAATTCCTGGGTCATACTTCATAAATAAACCTGTAAAACACTTTAAGATTGCCTTTATAGATTTCCAGATAATTAATTTCACGAGGCTATGAAAATTTCTTGAATAAAGCGTAAATGCGGCAAGGTTGTTAAGATATTTTTATTGGCGTGTGAAATTATTTAGATGGAGGTCTATACTTACAACAGTTTGACATTGCTGGTTCATAACGGATTTTAAGGTGCTGTTTTTTTGTTATGGTCCTCCATATATGTACTGTTATTACTACAAACATAACGTTCATTCAAATAGCGCACAAACGAAAACCCTCTTTTCCCTAAACTTAAGAAGAATCCAGTTTTCGTTGGGCACTATTCAATTATTTTCCAATAAGAGAATAGATGTTCATATAATAATTTCACTATGCTATCTACCGTAGGCGTATATAATAAGCCTTTTCTCCTCCGACCTTGTGAAGTTTATTACCTGAACATCTATCTGTTATCAATACTTACATCTCTACTCTAAACAAGTTCTATGCCGGCAAGAAAAGCTTCTTTAGCTGCGGATACCCTTGCCTCTTTACCTTTCCCTCCAAACCTGACGTCAATTCTTTCCAGGACAGATTCTTTTGACATTAACCCGGTTACCCCAATATAGGCTCCCATGATGACTATATTTGCGTTTTTAATATTCCCCAGTTTCTGCGCCGCATCTATTGCCGACACATATCTTACATCTGCGTCTTCTATGGATACCTTGTTTTCCTCGGTTATACCGGTTTTTTCTATGATCATTACACCACCGGGTTTTACCCTGTTTTTAAATGCATCTATTCGTGAGGCTCCAAGGACCATCACCGCAGAGCTCTTATAAATTATTGGCGATGCTATTCTTTCCTGGGAAAAAGTTATACAACATTCAGTTTCCCCTCCCCGCATCATAGTTGCATAGCTGGGAAACCATGCAACATTCTCATAGGTCTGAATGGCGGCATCTGCCAGTATATTTCCGATTGTTACAATCCCCCAGCCTCCAACTCCTGCTATGAGGAGTTCGCCTTTATTCTTCTTCTGCTCCATATCCCCTCCTGGTTGCATATCTGTTTAATGCCTGAACGAAATCTGCTGATTTTCCAATTTCTGCAGCAGGGAAAAATTTTCTATTTTTCATTCGGGCACTATTTAATTATTCAATACTATCTACATTTTTAAATTCGCCAAGGGGATACTCGAGGATCATTTCGTCTTCTATCCACTTCATCGCCTCCACCGGTGTCATATGCCAGTTAACAGGGCAAGCGGTTAGAATCTCAACAAAACCGAGGCCAACCCCGTCAATCTGTTTTTGGAACGCTTTTTTTACATATTTTTTAGTACGCTGGTAACTAGCAAAATTATGAACTGAGCCTCTGGCACTATATGCAACCCCCTTCATTGGAGCAATCA
Source organism: uncultured Desulfobacteraceae bacterium (assembly GCA_964572105.1). Taxonomy (GTDB): domain Bacteria; phylum Desulfobacterota; class Desulfobacteria; order Desulfobacterales; family BuS5; genus DAOWMW01. The sequence goes on along the minus strand of CAZNFB010000150.1, from coordinate 2,845 downwards.
TCTCCGGGACATGAAGAGGATATCCATGTTTTGCCCCTATTCTTCCTTCAGGGGTTGTTGTTGTTTTTTGACCTATCAGGGACGTTGGAGCCATCTGGCCTCCGGTGGTTCCATAAGTGGTGTTATTACACATGATTATCGTAATTTTATCACCCCTTACAGCTGAATTAACCAGATAGCCTGCACCTATGGCTGCACAATCCCCATCTCCCTGAATGGTAAAGACTATTGATTTATCATAATTTCCCTGTTTTATACCTGCGGCTACGGAAGGGGCAGGCCCATGGGCACAAAAAGTCATATCTACTTTTGTTCCGAAAAACCCCATGCCTGTGCATCCTACGCCGATTACAACTATTGAATTTTCAATTATCCCCATTTCTTCAAGGGAATCCATAATAATATTGCACGCCAGGGGACTGCCGCAACCGGGGCATGCCGGACTTTGCGCCCCAAGCCTGTACTGCGAGGGAGCATAAATCAGTTCTTTTTTTACGGCGTTGAGATTGTTATTCATATTATCTTTTTCACCTCCTCTAAAATGGTCTCCGGAAATATCATTCCCAATTCTCCTATATCATGTCTGGAGGACATTCCTAAAAAGGAGATGAGGCTTTTATCCTCAACACCAAGCATTACATCTTCAACCATCTGACCCATACTGTCTTCTACAACCAAAAATTTAGCACCCTGGGTGGCTTTTTCCTTTAAAATATTATACGGAAAGGGCCACAAAGTTATGGGACGAATCAAACCAACCTTTAAACCCTGGCTGCGGGCCATATTCACGGCTTCTTCAGCACAGCGGGCAACATATCCATATGCCACCAGAATCAACTCTGCATCATCGGCCTGATAACTTTTGAACCTTACTTCAGTTTCAATTATCTTGTTATACTTTGCATGAATCTGTTCAATAATAGTTTTGTATACAGGGGGTATGAGGCCCCTGGTGGAATGATGCCAGTCAAAACGACCGCCCTTATTACCTATTCCTTTTAGTGCCCAATCCTTTGGAGGCAATGGATCAAATTTCAGGACATCTGTATTTATAGATTCAGCTATCTGTATAAGAATCCCGTCTGCCAGAATAACCGTCAAAATTCGATGCTTGTCTGCAAGGTAAAATCCAAGCTGCATTAAGTCGTGACATTCCTGCACTGACGAAGGCGCAAGAACTATACTTTTATATCCCCCTTGTCCCCCACCGCGGGTGGCCGAGAGATAATCTGTCTGGGCATGGCGTGTCGTCCCTTGTCCAGGCCCTCCCCTTTGGACATTGACCACAACACATGGTAATTCACAAAAACTTATGTGGGATAATATTTCCTGCATCAAACCCCAGCCAGGACTCGCTGTGGATGTCATAGCTCTGACACCGGTTGTGGCGGCACCAAACACCATGGATGCAGATGACAATTCACTTTCTGTCTGAACAAACCGTCCTCCCCGCTGTGGCAATTCACGGGCAAAGAATTCGGTAATTTCATTTTGAGGCGTAATAGGATATCCGAAGAAATGGAGGCAACCCGCGTTTAAAGCCCCGCGGCCTACGGCCTCATAGCCATGAATAAACAACTTTTCTCCCATAAGCAACTCCTTTCGAAATAGAATTTTTGCAACATGCACAAGTGATAATTTTACAGTTTTTCTTTTGAAAACAAAGGGATATCAGCAGCCATGTTAAAAATAAAAATCCATGGGTGATATCACAAAATTAAAGAAAAAACTGCTATAGATGTTATAAAATATACTATGAAAACTAAATAAGAATAAGGATGGTTATGACCTGGAAGCTGCTGCTCAGAATCCTTGAACAGCTAAGTGCTTTGATGGTAACACCCAAATTAGCCGGGGACGTTCCAGTGCAAGCCTTATCAAACATAATTATATTATGCTAATATAACTTTTAGCCATGTCATACCAATATAACATAATAGGGACAAATAGGTTTTTTACCTTATTAGATTTATTTAAACGTTGTCAACAATTTTATTTGTTTTTTTTATAACATATTAATTTAGTATGTCATATTTAAACATATTTTCCAGGCTGATACGGATTGTAGCAGTTATTACTGATTTTATACTTTTTTGTTGACATAGTATTTTTTTTTATCATATATGATATAAAGTTATTATGTTTGCTAAAGGGAAAATCGGTTTTGGTCTGTTTTAAGCTGGAGAAAATTATGGGGACTTGGTTATTTCTTTATACCTGCATAGGCAGGGACTATTTTTGCGTTACTTAGGGCTCGCTCAAAAATAACTTTACATTTTAAGTGCCGATGCATCCCGCCTGCCTGCGTTCCGAAAGCGCAGAAATATCTTGATATTCCTGCGCTTTTGCGCCTTGCCAGCCAGGCGCCTCAACACTTAAAATTGCTAATTTATTTTTGACCGAACCCTTAGACTTTCTGGTAGACTTTCTGGAAATTAATTTTAAAAAATTGGAACTCTTCGGTCAAACACTACTTATTAAATGGAGGAATGACTAATGGCAAAGGGCGAAATAATCATTAAAGAAGATTTCTGTCGCGGGTGTGCTTTTTGTGTAATGTCTTGCAATCAAGGATGTATTACCATGGCAGAGGATCAATTCACTTCTCTTGGGTATCAGACTCCGATTTTTTCTGAACCTGAAAACTGTAATGCTTGTGCTATGTGCGGAAAAATGTGTCCCCATTATGCTATTGAAGTTTACAAACTTGTGGCGTGAAACATATTAACTCAGAATTTAAGGTAAGTATTCAGCTATGTATAGTAACAGGTATAATTTGATTAAACTTGGTGCTGTTTGCAATCAGCACAGCTGAATAGTTGCCTTTTACGGGATTACTTCTGAT
>CAZNFB010000149.1:0-6978 GCA_964572105.1 uncultured Desulfobacteraceae bacterium | reverse complement strand
TTTTCCTTTTTTGATTAAAAATTAAAATAAAAAGAGTCAAAACAATGGTACAAAATTAGTACAACAAGGTTTGTTCTAAATTAATACCATTTTATATAATAATAATAATAACTTATAATAATAATATATATATAGAACAATAGAACAGCTCAGTTAGAACTCTATAAGGATATTTACTCTGTAAGAAATTGCTGTTCTGTTGTTCTAACGCTGTGAGTGCCGTGCAACCGGAGGTTTGCTGGAACAACGCCTGTTGTTCTGGAACTGTTCCAGCTTGTGTGCTTTGTACTTTGGGGAAGTATGAATTGATTTGTTTTGCATAAAAAAACCTTACACATCTTTTGTATAAAATAGCAAGCATTATTTTAACCTTTTAATAAAAAATATTGTGTGCTTCGTCCCGGTTCGTCTTTAATTTCGATTTCTTTGCGTGCAGCTAATGCGGTAATCACGTTTTTAAACTCATGCGGTCTTAATTCTTTTAATCTTTTTCTACGGTTAGCAATCATTTTTCCAGTAGGTTTTTTCCCCACCTTTAATGTTGCTATGATTCCTTCCTTGAAAATCTCACAATCTCTATGAAAAGCGCCTTCATAAACTTTTTCCGGTAATATATTTAATTTCCAGTCTCCCAGAGAATCCGCAACATCAATCCCATAATCAATTGCTTGGACAGTCATAATCTGCGCCCCTGCCAAATAAATCATAGCGTATTTTATTGATTCGTAATATTTTCGGCTTATAATTCCAACCTTACCCTGGTCTTCTTCATTGTTTGCAGCCGATACAATATGCTTTGAAAATTCGAGCAGCCGAGCATATGCTTTTTTATCCGCTGCCATTTCAACCACGCCGCCTATTATATCAACAAGATTATTGCTTTCCTTTATATCGTCTTCTTTTCCATATATTTCTTTTATTTTTTTAATAAAAGCCGCCATATCTGCATTATAATCATCTGTATAAGGTTTTCTTTCAGGGATAGCACCATCATAGCAGAAAAAAGTAAATCTTTGGATAAGACCACTTATAAAATCTTCTGGTTTTATATCATCAAATATGCCTATGGTTGCATTACCAATTAAACTCAAACAGAGGTTTTTTAATATAATTGAGTTTTTAGAATTCCCATACGTTTTTTTATAAATCAGACCGCAATTAGTGAACAATTGTAATAGCACTTCAATTTTACCAGCCGTTATCGGATCGTGCTTATCAAACCTTTTAAATAGATAAGAAATTTCATCCAAATTAATTAATGTTTGCGGATTGCCTTCTAATCCTCGCAACAACCCGGGGCCGGAAGCAAAATCATTCTGCCCATAAAATTTTTCCATATCAATATCATTGCAAATAAACCGTTTCATTATTTTGTCTGCATCTGTTTTGCCTGTTGAAGTCCCCCCAACTTTCACCATATAAAAATTAGGCCAGACCCCACCATAGCTGACTTTTCCCATCAAAGCTCTTGATATAACTGAAACAACAATGGGGAACGAATATTGTGGAATGTTAGGAGCTTCAGTATTCCTTAATGCGGCCATTCCAAGAGATATTAAACCTCCTGGATTAATAATTTTTTCAGGCATTTGTAAAGAAATGTTGTTTATTTTTTCTTTTTTAATATCTTCTATTGTAATCCGCTGTATTTCAATCTTTTCCTCAGCCCCTAATATAACCGGTGAAAATTTTTTACCTTTAATTAGATTTTTGCAACTAAAGCAGCCCTCAAACTTGCTGGAAATAGTACGGCAAGATACCGACCCCATGTTTTTAAAGACTTCATCTATTTTTCTATCAGTAGCAGTATAGTTATATTTCTTATGTGGCTTTGATAATTTATGCGCCTTTGCACGCCCGTCTATGCACCTGGAAACGATTTGAAGCATCCATCTCCATTCCTCATACCCCAGCTTTTCAGCGTCTTCCCGGCAATGCTGCATCCACTTACATTGATCAGCTATATTTTTAAGCTCACCAGGAACATATTTTTTCTGCGTCTCTTCAGTTTTTTCTTTATATTCAGGTTGTTCAGACTTAATATATTTTTCAGGGTATTCCGGCAGGTCTTTAAGATCCTCAAGCGAAAAGCCCTCTTCAATATTCCATTGATACAAATTCCCTGACTCATGTTCAGAAGGTGGCGCAGCAACAAGCCCTGCCGTTCCTCTTACATCAACCGCAGCGCACAATTTACTGGCACTACTCCGCACATTACCTATGACAGGGTATTTATAATAATAATGCCGTCCACGGCCATTATTGCTAACTGTAAGCCATGTATGCGGAAAGTTCTCTTCTATCCACTTGCACGCCTCAGTACTATCACCATCGACAACAACAATGCCAGATACCTTTCCTGTAATTATCCCCAGATCACTGTCAGGATATTCTTCAAATCGTGATTCTATAAGTTCTTCGGTCGGTAAAATAAATTGTTGCTCCTTCCAAGTGCATCCAAGAGGTGTGAATTTCTTATTTTTTAAAAGCGGAACAACTGATAGACCTAATTCAAGCAATTCCAATGCGGAGTTAATCATTTATTTAATCCTCTATCAAAAGTTCTGTAGGATTAATATCTAAAAACTTTGCCAGCCGCTCAAGCGTGCGGAAGGTTGTTATCTGCCCTTGTGTATATCTCGACACGTTTGCACGAGTTACGCCCATTTTTTCAGCTAAACCAGATTGATTTATTTCTAATTCAGCCATCCTTGCCTTTATTTTCTTTGTGTTAATTCGCATATTTATATCTCCTTATTTATTTTTAACGTAAAAATATTATAAAAAACTAATAAAGTCAAGAAATATCTCTTGACATCGCCTTTATCTTACATTATAAACATATTTAACTTTTAATAATCTTTTACAGAAAGGAAAACAATGGATAAAATTAAGCAACTTGAAAAATTACGACAAAAACAAAGTGATTTGAAGTTTGCAATCCTCTCACTGGAGCAGGATATCATAAAAGATGTTCCTAATCAAAAATTGGAAGGTGTTACAAAAACATCATGGGGAAGCATCACAAATAAACTGACCCGCAAACTTGATTATGAAGCTTATAATGCGTTTATTGCAGAAGGGATGCCAGCAAAATTTCATTTTGTAGACTACGCACCTAAAATTGACCTGAAAAAGTTAAGGGCGCTTGAACTTGTGCTGCCTGAAATAGTATCAAGGTGCATAACAACTAAGCCTGCAAAAACCACCATAACTATAAAGGAGGTGAAGAAATGAATCTGAATGAAATAATAGAAAAAAATACAAAGAAGCAGCCTCCAAGGATCCTGCTACATGGTGAGCATGGCTTAGGCAAAAGCTCATGGGGAGCTTGCTCACCAAAGCCCATTTTTATTCAGTGCGAGGACGGACTTGGGGAGATTGAAGTTGACAGGTTCCCCCTTGCAAAAACAGTAGATGAAGTTTTCAAAAATATAGGTATGCTCATAAATGAGGAACATGAGTATAAAACATGTGTAATCGACACTTTAGACTGGTTTGAGGCACTCGTCTGGAGCCAGATTTGTGAAGACAAAGATGTAAAAAACATAGAGGACATCGGCTATGCTAAAGGCTATTCATTTGCAATGAATTATCATGAAAAACTTTTAGCCGAATTAACAAAGCTTCGCAATGAAAAAAACATGGCAATTATTTTATTGGCGCACAACGAAATTAAACCTTATTCTAACCCGGAAGGAAAAAATTGGGATAAGTTTGTTATCAAACTTCACAAAAAGGCAGCAAAAAAATATGAAGAATATTGCGATGCTGTTCTTTTCGTGAATAACAAAGCGTATGTGAAAAAAGATGCAGGAGCATTGAAGGCAAAGGCTGTCGGTTCCGGAGAACGTGCTATATTCACACAACCACGGCCTGCATTCTCTGCTAAGTGCAGGTATGCTATTCCCTTTGAAATACCGTTTAAAAAGGGAACTGGATTTACAGATTTTTTAAAACTTATTAAAAAAGGAGACAAATAAATGAGCAATTTAAACGAAATGGGACTTGATGCAGATGTGGAGGAGAACAGCGGATCAGGTGGTATAACACTAATCCCAAAAGGCAAATATAAAGCTGTGATAGTTGCAGATGATGTCCGCAGCACAAAGAACAATGACGGCAAAGGGATTGAACTTTCCATGCAGATTGTTGAAGGAAAATATGCTGACACAATCCTGAAGGACTGGATTAATCTGAAAAACAAAAACCCTGAAGCGGAAAGAATAGGGCAGGGTATTCTAAAACGAATTTGCAAAATTACTGGTGTGCCCTTTCCCCCTCCAGATACCACATTGATGTTCGGAAAGCCATTTTTATTGACAGTTACCGTGATTCCTTTCTACAAGGATAAAACAAAGAATGTAAACAACATAAACGCATATAACCCTGTTCCCTCTGATTTTGTGGCTGAAACGACTACTGCGCCACCACCCCCTACGGAACAAACTGATTTTTCTTCAACGGACGACGATTGGTAATCTAAAAACCTGAGCGGTTTATATTTATAAGCCGCTCATTAAAAAAAAAGGAACATTATGGCCGATTTAACGAAACTTATAACACAAGATTATATTACGGAGCGGATAGACAAAGAATATGAACGGCGCAGAGTCCCCCGCACACACCTGGGCTTGTCTGAGTGCGGCCATTCTTGTCAGAGATATCTTTGGTATGTCTATAACAACTATCCACAAAAAACTATCCCTGGCAGGATTTTAAGGCTTTTTGAGCTTGGTAATATCCTTGAAGAACGAATCCGGCAAGACTTTATGAATGCCGGATTTCCTATGTGTTCAGATCAGGCTGAAGTTAGTTTCGACTATACTGATCCTATAACCGGCAAAAAATATGTCCTTAAAGGGCATATTGACGGTATAGTTTCCGGCCTGAATGAGTCTGAAAAGCCGCACCTGTGGGAGTGTAAGACCGCAGGTGAAAAGGCATTCAAGAAACTTATTAAATTAAATTCTTTTGAAGAATGGAATCCTATATATAAGTTTCAGGTTCATGCCTACATGCTTGGTATGGGCTTAGATCGCGCTCTTGTGACAGTCTACAATAAGGATAATAGTCATTTATATCAGGAAAGAATTAAGTTAGATAAAGATTGGATAGTAAAGCATTTGGAAATTGTCTTTAAAACTATTGGCCGGAATAAACCGCCTGCGCGCATGTGCCCTCGAAGCGACTGGTGGGAAGCTAAATTTTGTAATCATCGGAGTAATTGCTGGAATGAGTAAGTTCAAATTAAGAGATTATCAAAAAAAAGCATTAACTGTGCTTGATGCAGACCTGAAGACACAAAAGAATGTCTTATGCTCAGCTATTATGGGCGCAGGGAAGACGGTGCTTGCAGCAAGATTAATAAATAAATACTGGCATACTACTGACCGGCATTTTCTTATTCTTGCTCACAAGAGGGAGTTGGTCGAACAATTTCTTAAAGCTTTTGTAACTAAAACCGATATTCCCGCAAAGGATATCGGTATTTGTTGCGCAGGATTAAATAAAAAACAAACAAATAAACGTCTGACAATTGGGACTGTACAGACATTTGTCGGCCAGATAGATGATTATTATGGTTGTGATTTACTTGTTGTGGACGAGTGTCACAAAGTCTTTATAGGAACTAATTCACAATATGATCAAATAATAGATAAACTTAGGAACAAAACGCCAAATATGCGCCTCCTGGGACTCACGGCCAGCCCTTTTAGGATGGGTTCAGGTTTTATTTATGGGCAACGTTGCAGACCTGGAACCATAAATCTCTTCTCAAAAATAAACCATAAAATAACTTACGCTGAACTATTAGAAAAAAATTATCTTATGCCTCTATTCGGTGAAATAGCATTTGATCAACAGCTAAAAGCAGACCTTGAAACGGTTGACAAATCAGGTGATTATGTACTTGACCAGCTCGGCAAGGTGATGACACAAGAAGTTCATATAAATACAGCCGTACAAGCTATAAAAGAATATGCAGACGGTTATAAACATCTTTGTGTTTTTGCGTGTACGATTGAACATGCAGAACAATTAAATGATGCTATTAATGAAGAATTTCCCGGGGAAGTTACAACGGTTCATTCAAAATTAATGCCTATTGAACGCATGGCAAACATGACAGCATGGAGGGGTGGCAGTAAGCGAATAATTACAAGCGTAAATATCCTTGTTGAAGGGTTTGACTTTCCGGCGCTTGATTGCCTGGTGATGGTTAGACCAACCGAATCGACAGGGCTTTTTTTGCAAGCAATAGGTCGAGTGCTTAGAATATCAGAAGGTAAAGAAAAAGCTTTATTGATTGACCTGACAACCAATACTGAAAAATTCAGCACTGATCTTGATAATATGAAAGTTATTATTCCAAAAGTTGCCCAAGACGCAGGAAAAAATAAAAATGAAAAGTATTGCCCTGAATGTGATGAAAAAATACATATTGTCTGTAAAGCTTGCCCTAAATGCGGGCATGAATGGACGGCTGAAGAGAATGAAAAGATTATAGCAAAGCAAATGCCGGAATTAAAAAAGGTATTGTTCAGGAAGAAAAAAACTGAAAATCCATTTCCTGCCATATTGCCAGAATGGTACGAAGTAACTGACATGGACGTAAAAATCCATACATCCAAGAAAAATAAAAAGAAGCTTGGCCAGATAATATTATATTATGAGGATAGTTTTTCAGAATTTCAAGATTCTTTTGTGAGTATTTGGTTTTGTATGCCAGATTTCTATGAAGGATACGCAGTCGATAAAGCAAGAATAACCTGGAAGCAGTTTTCAGATTTTCCATTCCCTGAAAACATTGAAAAGTTCATTAAAATAAGGGATATGAATTATATAAGAATGCCCACAAAGGTTTTGCTTGACCATAACGAACAATGGCCAAGCATTAAAGAGATTAGTTTTGAGGAGGAAATTAAAGATGAACCAGATGATTTGCCATTTTAATATTATATTTCCATTAAAATA
>CAZNFB010000148.1:0-6997 GCA_964572105.1 uncultured Desulfobacteraceae bacterium | reverse complement strand
GGGGCACCTCTTCCAAGGGGGTTCCAATGGTGCCACAAAACATTGCAGCTTATACTGTTTGTGGTGCTCTATTGGGTGCACTTCCAAATGGCCGGAGAATAGGAGATACCTGTTATGATGGAGGGTGCTCCCCTGGAGCCGGTCTTGATAAAAAGGGGCCCACCGCTGTACTGCAATCTGTTGGAAAACTGACCCATGAGAATATGTTCCGTGCAAATCTCTTGAATCAGCGTATTTCGCCCGCTCAACTGGCCGGAAATAAAGGTTTTGATGTATGGAAAGCATATATAGAAACCTGGAATGATCTTGGTATTAACCATGTACAATTTAATATGGTCGATAATGAAACTCTTTTATCCGCACAAAAAGATCCGGAAGATTATCATGAACTTATTGTTCGTGTTGCCGGATACAGTGCAAACTTCACAGGATTAAATAGAAAAACACAAGATACTATTATCGCACGTTCTGTACAGGAGATATAGAATAAGGGGCTGAGTTCTGTATCTTTCAAACAGAATCATTGCAATCCTAGGGGCGGATTTCATATCCGCCTCATCCATAATTTTTATATTTTTTTAAAAACCTCAGTAATGTCCGGTTAGAACTTTCCGTTTCCTAACCGGATACCACTGAAAAAACCTGAATTTTATATCAAATATCCCGCCCAATACTAACCAGGTTGTTTATTATCTCTTTTGCAAATTCAGAGCATTTAACTTCTGTTGCCCCTTTTATCTGAACCGCAAGATCACTGGTGACTCTACCTTTTTTCATAGTATTTTCAACAGCTTTTTCTATTATCAATGCGCTCTCTTTCCAGGCCATGAATTCGAGCATCATAACGCCTGAAAGTATTAATGATAAGGGGTTTGCCATATCCTTGCCAGCCAGCAAAGGGGCTGTTCCGTGAACCGCTTCAAACACGGCATAATTATCTCCGATATTCGCTCCGGGAGCTATACCCAGCCCGCCGACCTGGGCAGCAAGGGCATCAGAAAGGTAATCACCATTTAAATTCGGCGCGGCAATCACATGATAATTTTCCGGTTTAAGTAAAACTTCCTGGAACATATTATCAGCAATACGGTCATTTATCACAACCATTCCCCTGGGACATGATCCTTTATATTTACCGTAAAGTTCCTCTTCTGTTAGGGTCTTACCCGCAAACATCTCCCTTGCGGTTTCATAACCCCATTTCCTGAAGGCCCCTTCTGTGAATTTCATAATGTTTCCCTTATGCATGAGTGTAACGCTTGGGAAACCATTGTTCAGGGCAAAGGAAATAGCTCGGGCCACAAGCCTTTTTGTTTTCCTCTCACTCATGGGCTTGATACCGATTCCCGAATCTTCAGGAAGGGATATCCCTGTTTTTTCTTTAATAATAGCTATAAGTTCCAGTACATCTTTTGAACCAGCTTCCCATTCTATTCCCGCATAAAGATCTTCTGTATTCTCCCTGAAAATTACCATATTTACTGAACCTGGATTTTTCATGGGGCTGGGAGCTGAAGGGATATAACGTACAGGTCTGACATTCGCATAAAGATCAAGGGAGTGGCGCAGTTGAACATTTATGCTCCTCATACCTTCACCCACAGGAGTGGTAAGAGGGCCTTTCAGGGCAATTCCATATTTTTTTATGGCATTGAGTGTCTCTTCAGGAAGCCAGCTTCCGGTGCAGTTAAATCCTTTTTCACCGGCAAAAAATTCCTTCCACAGGATTTTTCTTTTTTTCCCGTATGCAGCCTCTATTCCTGCGTTAATCACGCACTTTGCAGCGCTGGATATTTCAGGACCTATACCGTCCCCTTCAATAAATGGAATAACCGGGTTGTCAGGTACACCATGGTTTCCGTCTTTTTTGATAATTATCTGGTTTGTGACCACTAAGTCCCTCCCTGAACCTGCTGTTCCTTTTTTATTATATGCCTTAGGACATATTGAAGTATACCGCCATTTTTAAAATATTCGACTTCAATATCCGTATCAAGCCTGGCAAGGGCTTCAAAGGTTATTCGCTTATTGTCGCTTTTAACCGAAGTAATTTTTATTTTCTTTCCAGGGGAAATCTCTGCAATCCCCTCAAGGTCAAAGAGTTCATCCCCTTTAAGACCAAGCTTTTCTGCGGTATCACCTTTGATAAACTGAAGTGGAAGTACCCCCATACCCACCAAATTGCTCCTGTGTATTCTTTCATAGGATTCAGCTATGACCGCTTTAACACCTAAAAGGCTTGTCCCTTTTGCTGCCCAGTCCCTTGAAGAACCTGTGCCGTATTCTTTCCCGGCTATAACAATAAGAGGTGTTTTTGATTTTGCATATTCAACGGCAGCGTCGTATATGAACATTTTTTTATTTTCAGGAAATTTAAGGGTAAAACTCCCTTCCTCCCCTTTAGTAATCCTGTTTTTTATCCTGACATTACCAAAAGAACCCCTTATCATAACATCATGGTTCCCCCGCCTTGAACCGTATGAATTAAAATCTTTTACAGCCAGACCGTTTTCAGTCAGGTATTTACCGGCAGGATAGGTTTCGGGAATTGCACCGGCAGGGGAGATATGGTCGGTGGTAACAGTATCCCCCAACAGAAGCAGGACCCGGGCACCCATGACGTTTGACGGTTTTATAAAATCAAGGGTGAAATTGTCAAAAAACGGAGGCCGTTTTATATAAATCGATTCTTTATCCCATTTAAAAGTTACTCCTTCTATATACTGCAATTCATGCCAGAAACTGTCCCCACGAAAAATTTCTCCACGGGCCCTTTTAAAAAGCTCAGGTTTTACATTTTGCTCCACTGTATCTTTTATCTCTTCTTCTGTGGGCAATATATCCTTAAGAAATACCTTGTCGCAATTGGAATCCACTGCAATGGGATCATGCTCAAAATCCATATCTATTCTTCCTGCAATGGCAAAAGCGACCACCAGCATTGGAGACATTAAAAAATTACTTCGAACATGCTGGTTTATCCTTGCCTCAAAATTTCTATTTCCTGACAGTACTGAGACCACGTTTAAGTTTTTTTCGGAAATAACAGTCTCAATACCGGGATAAAGGGGGCCGCTGTTCCCTATGCAGGTGGTACAGCCGTACCCTGCCAAATGAAAGCCGAGGGCTTCCAGATAGGGAATAAGACCGGCACTTTTAAGATATTCAATAACCACTTTAGAGCCTGGAGCAAGGGAAGTTTTGACAAAAGGTGACACCCTGACCCCGGCCTTAACCGCTTTTTTAGCCAGTAGTCCTGCGCCCATCATGGCAAAAGGGTTTGAAGTATTTGTACACGAAGTTATTGCAGCGATAACTATACTTCCGTCTCTTATTTTTATTTTATTTCTCTGGATTCCAAAATCAGATGTTAAAGGATAGACCGGTTCAAAAAAGGCCTCTTTGTAAAGCCTGTCTCCTGAGTTATCCAGGGACTTTGAACCATCCCCTGGATCGACTTCTGCTCCATGACTCTTTTTTAAGATTTCATTGAATTTTCTTTTTACACCCTTAAGAAGAATCCTCTCCTGGGGTTTTGCCGGCCCGGCAATGGCCGGCTCCACTAAGGAAAGGTCAAATTCAAGAATCCTGGTATATTCCGGATCAGTGGTTCCATTATAAAACAGCCCTTGTTCTTTGGTGTAGATTTCTACAAGTTCAGCCTGTTTTTCCCTGCCGGTCAGTTTCAGGTACTTTACTGTTTTTTCATCAGTGGGAAAAAATCCGATTGTGGCACCATATTCAGGTGCCATATTCGATATGGTGGATCGATCAGGCACGGAAAGATTCTTTATACCTAAGCCGAAAAATTCCACAAACTTTCCAACCACGTCACTTTTTCTAAGCATTTCAGTAATACCCAGAACTATATCTGCAGCTGTGCACCCTTTATTGGCTGAACCAATTATTTTTACGCCATAAACTTCAGGTATGGGCATATAATAGGGCTGCCCAAGCATTACCGCTTCTGCTTCAATCCCCCCCACTCCCCATCCAAGGACTCCTATACTGTTTATCATTGTAGTATGGGAATCAGTACCCACAAGGGTATCAGGATATATAAAAACTTGTCCTGCCTCTTCTTTCGCAAGAACAGCATTTCCGATATATTCCAGATTTATCTGGTGACAAATTCCTGAATTAGGGGGGACAACCCTGAAGTTATCAAAATTTTCCTGGGCCCATTTAAGAAGGGAATACCTCTCCTGGTTTCTCATGTATTCAAGCTCAACATTTTTCAGGCACGCTTTTGAGTTTCCATAATAATCGATCTGTATGGAATGGTCTACGATGAGGTCAACAGGTAAAAGAGGATTTATTATAGATGAATCTCTGCCAAGCTCTTTAACCGCATCTCTCATGGCGGCCAGATCCACCAGGACAGGTACACCGGTAAAGTCCTGCATAAGTACACGGGCAGGATAAAAGGGTATCTCAACCGGCTCATTATATTTCTTTGCCCAGCCTGCGATGTTTTGAATATCATCAGGAGTGACTATTTTGCCGTCCAGTTTGCGTAAAAGATTTTCTGCAAGTATTTTTATGGAAAAGGGAAGCTTTTGCACATCACCCATCCCTTCTGCTTCAAGGCGATTAATATCGAATAAAACATATTCTGTATTTCCAGCTTTAATTTTTTTCGTAAAATCTTCTCTGTCCATAATTTCCTTTATTCTTATGCCAAAAAGGATGCTGAGGCTGTTATTTTATACGTCATCTCCAGCACGTTCTTCAAGGGGTACAAACCTGCATTCATCAGGGCCGCAGTAATCCCCCACATACTTGGATTCAGGGCGGTAAAGGACAGGCTTTGGCGCTGCACCGGCAAACTGTTCTTCAAGGACATGGGCTACCCAGCCCGCAACCCTTGAAACCGCAAAGACCGGAGTGAAAAGATCAACAGGTATCCCCATATAGTAATAAAGGGAAGCACTGTAAAAATCGACATTTACAAATATGTCTTTCCCTGTTTTTTCCTTAAAGGACTTTTTCCCTTTCTCCTCCAGGGCTTTGGAAAGATCATAATATTTTGTGTCACCTGTACGCTCCCCCATCTTTTTTGACATGGGAGCAAGAATATTCGCTCTGGGATCATCAACCTGGTACACAGCATGTCCAAGGCCCATAATCTTTCCTCCGGTTTCCAGAATATTCTTTACATAATCTTCAACAGCCTCCACAGACCCAATCCCAAGAAGCATCTGCATAACACGGGTATTTGCACCACCATGGAGTGCGCCCGACAGGGAACCAACAGCAGCAGTAACAGCCGAATACATATGCGCCCTTGTGGATGCCACCTGCCTTGCTGAAAAGGTGGAGGCATTAAATGAGTGCTCTGCATGGAGTGTAAGGGCAGCATCAAAAAAAGAGGTGAGTTCATCATCAGGGGTTTTTCCTGAAATCATGTATAAAAAATTTGCTGCATGCCCCAGGCTGCCAGAGGGAGGAACAGGCTCCTTGCCGTTTCTTATTCTCTCCCATGCAGCTACGATTGTTGCTGTTTTAGCAACAAGGCGTATACTGATTCTTTGTGCGGCTTCTCGGGAATATTCTTTAGAATCGGCATCATGGTTCCCGAGCATCGATATTGCCGACTGGAGCACATCCATGGGAAGCGCATCCACAGGCGTTGCTTTGAGGGTCTGAATAATTTCATCCGGAATTTTTCTTTCCTTAACAAGGAGGGCTTTAAAAGCGCTGAGTTCTTCTTTTACAGGAAGTTTTTCATACAAAAGCAGATAAACGACCTCTTCAAAATCAGCTGTGCCGGCAAGATCCTTTGCAGGATAACCTCTGTATATCAGTTTCCCTTCAGCTCCGTTCACATCACTGATCTTTGTTGTGGCAACAGTAAAACCCCTAAGTCCTGTGTTTAAAACTGGTAAGCATTCATTTGCCATTTTTTTACTCCTTAAGTTTTAGAACCTGTAAAAAGTAACCATTCAGCTAAGGGTTCGTTAAAGAATAAGTTGGTCATTTTAAGTGTTGAGGCACCCGTCTGGCAAGGCGAGAAAACGCAAGAATATCAAGATATTCTAAGCTTTCGCAACGCAGTCAGGCGGGATGCATCGGCGCTTAAAATGGTCAAGTTATTTTTGTACGAGCCCTATCATGCACAGCTTCAGGTATAATTTAATTAAAGCATGCAAAACTCACGTTTAAAAGGTCATAAAGGAAGAACCTGTCACAGAGATAAATTTGCGTAGTAGTATATCAGCAAATGATATAAACTCAATCCTGATCGGTTCCTTCTTAACGTTCTCTAAAGTAATCACTAAAATAATCAAAAAACATGCCAGGCCACAGGAAAAAATTTTCATCTAAAATATCTAATACTATCACTTATCTTTATTGTGCAGACATAGTACATTATTTTTTTGCCAAACAATTAAGATACAAAAGTGTCTCAGGAGTCTGTTTTAACTTTGGCCATTAAATGCCAAAGCTGAGCTATGGTGAAATTTAAAAAAGTCTGGTTGGGTGCAATAGAAAAAGTAACATTTTTTAATAAATGATGTTTTTAATCTAACATACTTATTTAATATTGAATCAACTGCAGGGTTCGTTGTTTTTCAAGGGGTACGGCTTTTTGTGATCCGCTATAAAAGCGGTAGTGTCAAGCTAATTGTGTAAAATTATTTAAGGCCAATTCTTTAAAGAATGGCAGGTTGTTACGCACTTTTCCCATAGGGTTTGAGCGCCAATACAGTTCCATTTTAAAGCAGATAAAAGTCAGAAGCGTATAGCAGACCCGCTCACTTGCCACGATTTCCATGGACTTTGTTCTACGTTTAAATTCTTTATTGAGCCGTTCTATTATGTTTGTAGTTCTTATGGGTTGTTGATTGCAAAACCGTCGGCAATGGATAGTTGCGTAAAAAATCAACTGTTTTTTCTTAAAAAAAACCTGTTGTGGACTTAAAATCAGCTCTTTTTTAAAAAATCCGCTTAAATCATCCAGCATCCGCCAACTTCTTCGCATGATCCAGGCATA
>CAZNFB010000147.1:5895-7028 GCA_964572105.1 uncultured Desulfobacteraceae bacterium | reverse complement strand
TGGATCGACGCTTAAAATACCAAGTTATTTCGTCCTCGTTCCTAAGGTACTAATAAATATTTTGATTCATTAACGGAGGGGAAACCTGCTGTTGACAAGTGGCCACTTTATATGTACATTAAGATGTGCATTTAAGGAGGCATTGCAATGAAAACTATTACATTCACCGATTTTCGTAAAAACGCTTCAAGTTTTATTACTGAAGTGGAACATGGAGAAACACTTGTTCTTTTACGCCGCGGGAAACCAGTAGCTGAAGTGGTTCCATTTTCCGATGAGATCCCACAGACACCCTCATGGAAAAAACCGGGGATTCGCTTGCAACTCCGGGGGAGAGACCTGTCTTCTGCTATTTTAGAAGAGCGTGAGGCCGACGAATGAAACTGGCAGTCGATTCATCTTCATTTGCCAAAAGATACATACAGGAAATTGGCAGCAACAAACTCGACGATTTGCTTCAGCATGCTTCGGTGTTGGCCTTATCTGTTATTTTAGTACCCGAGATTATTTCCGCTTTAAACCGGCGATTGCGAGAACATGCCTTAACTGAAAAGGATTACCGGCAGGCTAAGAGACAATTGCTGCATGATGTTCGTGATGCAACTATTCTTCAGGTCACTCCTGCAGTTGTTGTACGCTCAGTTAAGCTTTTGGAGAATAATTTATTGCGCGCCATGGACGCCTTGCATATTGCGTGTGCTCTGGAGTGGAAAGCAGATCTATTTATCACTTCAGATAAAAGGCAATTAGATGCGGCAATAATATCCGGACTTAAAACCGAATATGTCGGCCAATTAAACCCTTGATTGGATGCCACTTCTTGTATAGATCGTCATATAAATAATTTCACGCCGTTATCGCCGCCTGCGTATTATAATACGAATTCCTCCCTCTGGCCCCGTGCCAGGTTTTAAAATCGGGTAATTATCTGACAATCCATGGTTCATTTGTTAAAACCTTTAAAAAAACAGGTCATTTTTATTTTTTGGTTGACGATGTACTTGTTAAATGATTATATTATGGGAATGCGGTAAGAAGCTGCGTTTATAAAAAGTAAAAAAAATAACAGTCAAATCCACAAGATAGTAAAGCCAGGAAGGTTTTAACAGGTCGAAAAAATGCCTATTAATCTT